>NZ_JRVL01000121.1:0-7436 GCF_054823985.1 Acinetobacter sp. GN11
GATGAATTAAAATTTCCACTGTGCCGAAATTGAAGCGTTCAGTGGTTCACCTGGTTGAACCCATAAATCGCTATAGCTTGAAATATAGTAAGTTTTATCAAACAAGTTATTTACATTCAGCTGATAACGTAAGCGGTCGGATGGGGCATAGTAGCCATTTAAATTGACCAGCGTATAACTCGGTAAGTTAAATCCATTATCAATGTTATGACCACTGCGCTCACCGACATAGGTGAAGTTGGCACCTACACCTGCCTTTTTCGTGCCTTCTTGCAGGAATTCATAATTGGTGCTCACTGAGCTTTGGTGTTTTGGCACATTGCTTAGACGTGCACCTTTTGCTAGGTCTTGGTCTTTTTCAATTTGAGCATCGGTATAACTATAGTTGGCATTGATGAGCCAGCGATCAGTGATTTGGCTATTTAAGTCAAATTCAATCCCTTTACTGCTAACTTCACCAGCAGCTGTTTGGAATGCATTGTCGATTGGATCTGTTGTCAGCACATTTTGTTTTTTCATTTTAAACAGAGCGAGACTAAGCACACTTTGGTCGTTAATCTTATATTTTGTACCAACCTCATAGCTTTCCCCTTTTTCAGGAGCAAAGGTTTGTCCATTTCGGTTCATACCGCTATTCATCGCAAATGAGCGACCATAGTTCGTATAAAAAGCCCATTGGTCAGAGGCTTTAAAATTTACTCCGAAACGCGGACTATTTTGATGAAGGGTCTGGTTGCTTTCGGTCTGAGTCAAATGATTTTTAAAGTCTTGTTCGACCTGATCAAAACGGTTGCCGAATAACACATTCCACTGATCATTAAAAAAGATCTGGTCTTGTACATTGAGTGCGAAATAGCGTTGGCGCTCTTTGGTGTTGGTGAACGGTGCTAAATCTGGTAAATATTTGCCATACTCAGGTTGGTAAATATCAATTGTATTTGGCATACCTGAGCTGTGGTTACGACGAAGCTGGTTTTGCTTATAGTCGAGTTGACCAAGTTCAGTTGAAACTAAAATTTCATGTCGAGCCCAAGATGTATCAATTTTGCCAAGCAATTCTGTCTGAGCCAGCACATCTTCACTTTGATAATCACGATAGCGGCGTTGGCGCTCTAAAGTACGACCATCGGCTTGTAGGCGTCGTGGTTCGGTCGAAAAGCCGACCATTTGAGCATCTTTATAACTGACCGCACTGTTCAGTTTCCAGTCAGGGCTAAACTCGTGACTAAGACGTAACTGGTAAAAGTAATCTTTTACTTTCATATCGCCGTCATCAGGTTCCCCTGTAAAGGTTTTCGGGTCCATCACAAACTGGTGATTGACTGTGCTTACACCACGGTCAAAGGTTCCTTTGTGCTCTGTAAATTCACTGTCAAAGTCGAGTTGCGTTTGGTCTGAAATTTTCCATGTGAGCTGTGGTGAAAAGAACCAGCGTTCACTGCTGACATGATCACGGAAGCTTTGATTATCTTCGTGGGCAACTGCTAACCGATAGGCCAGTTCATCGTTAATCGGCGCAGTATGCTCTAGACTTATTCGATATTGTTCTTGTGTATTAGCACGTAAGTTAACTTCACTTTCGCTTTCCCACAGTGGTTTTTTACTGTTGAGGTTAAGCAAACCTCCTGTTTCGCCGCGGCCATATAGCGCAGCCATTGGCCCTTTTAAAAATTCTAAAGAGTCAATGTTTACAACATCTTTTGGAGCACTAATCCCTCGGTTTACACTCAAGCCGTTTCGAATCATGGCTGCGCCTAAATTTGGGTCGCCACTAAAACCTCGGAAAGAGTAGTTATCCCAAAAGCCGCCGCCATAATTATTTTGATGAAAAACGCCACTGACTAAAGTTAATGCATCATCAATCCGTTGAACGTCCTGTTGTTCCATGGTCTGTTTAGAAACAAAATCACGGTTGAAAGGGACATCCAAAACATCGTGAGAAAATTTAGTCGCCGAGCTATTTCGGCTCATATCTTCTTTGGTGCTTTCAGCTTGAATACGTATGGTCTCAAGTACCGTTGACGTTTCTTCTCCCCAACTGAGTGTCGATATAAACGATAACCCTAACGAAGACAACAATCCTAATTTGTGTTGCATAAATGAGCAGCCATAAAAGACAAAAGGAATTAAATGTAATAATATAACGTTACATTATTTTATTGATTATCGCTATGTCTTTAGAAAAAAATATTGAGCGTTTACAGTCGATTGATGCCTTACGTGGGTTGGTCATCCTAATTATGTTGCTCGACCATGTAAGAGAAACTTTCTATTTACATAAGCAGGTCATAGATCCAATGGATGTAACAGTGACTGAACCTGCATTATTTGGTAGTCGGTTATTGGCACATATTTGTGCTCCGGTTTTTGTTCTTTTAACCGGTGTTTCGGCTTTTTTATTTCATTCAAAAAAACAAGATTTACAGCAAACCCGTGCGTTTTTATTGAAGCGTGGTCTATTTTTAATTGTGTTAGAGCTGACATTGGTGAACTTTGCTTGGACAGCAACTTTTCCACCAGAAGTCATTTATTTACAGGTGATATGGGCGATTGGTATTAGCATGGTGGTGTTGGCAGGCTGTGTGAGTTTGCCTTTACCTGTTCTTACTGGCGCAGCTTTGGTGATTATTTTTGGGCATAACTTATTAGATTCTGTGCATTTTACAAATGGTTTTTTACAGAATATATGGTTTGTTTTGCACGAGCGTGGCTGGATTGAGTTTGCAGGTATAAAGCTTCGCACAAGCTATCCGGTTTTGCCTTGGATTGGTGTTATTTGGCTGGGGTATGTTTTAGGCCAATTCTTTAGTTCAAAATATACTGCAAAACAAAGAAGCTGCTATTTATTGAGTATCGGTCTGGCAAGTATTGGATTGTTTGTTGTACTGCGTTTTATCAATATCTATGGTGACCAGCCGTGGCAACATTTTGAGTCATTACAACTCACTTTAATGAGCTTTTTTAACCTTACCAAGTATCCACCATCTTTATTATTTATTTTGCTGAATGTTGGAATTGGTTTAATTGTGCTGGTTGCTTTTGAACGTATGCAGCAATATTCATTTTTAAAACCATTGGTAGTGTTTGGTTCGGTTCCTATGTTCTTTTATTTACTGCATTTATATGTGTTGAAACTGATGTATGTGTTTGCAATAAGTGTGTGGGGAGCCAACCATGGCAACTATTTATCGTTTAACCATGTATGGATGCTGTGGTTAATCACGATTGTGTTGTCTTTTGCGCTTTATCCTGCTGTTAAATGGTTCTCGAAATTCAAACATCAAAACAAACATATTTCGATTTTAAAATATTTCTAATGTTCAAAAGTGGGTAAAGCGAGTTCAATAGTGGCCTCGCTTTACTTGCTCACATCTAGATATAAAGTTTCTTTAACTTCTTCCATGACCACATAACTATGTGAAGATGCCGAAGCGGGGAGTTTCTTTAACAGATCTCCTAACAAGCGGCGGTAGGCACTCATTTCTTTTAAGCGTGCTTTTACAAGATAGTCAAACTCACCTGAAATGAGGTGACATTCGAGTACTTCAGGAATCTCGACTAAATCTCTGGCAACCTGATCAAATACATCGCCAGATTTGGCAGATAACTTAATTTCTAAAAAAACAAGCAGATTGCGGTCAACGTAGGCTGGGTTTAGTCGTGCGAAATAACCCATGATGATGCCATCGCGTTCAAGTCGCTTGACACGCTCTGAACAGGGGGTGGTCGACAGGTTGACTCTCGATGCCAACTCACTAATCGCAATTCGTCCTTCACGCTGCAAAATATCCAGAATCATGCGATCTATACGATCTAAGGGGCGCATAGATATTTCCTCTTTTTTTAAAATTCTTGTGATAAAAACATAAATTTACCTAGATTATAGCCCGAAAAACAGTGAAATAAACTATTGAGGCGGAAATATACTAGTTAAATAAACTGGTGTGCGTGAGGGAATGGAAATGCGCGTAATTGTATTAGGTAGCGGCGTTATCGGAGTGGCAAGTGCCTATTATCTAGCTCAACAAGGAGCTGAGGTCACTGTTCTTGATCGTCAGTCAGGTCCTGCTGAAGAAACAAGTTTTGGTAATGCAGGTCAAATTTCGCCTGGGTATTCGACCCCTTGGGCAGCACCAGGAATTCCTTTTAAAGCTGTGAAGTGGATGTTCCAACACCACGCACCGCTTGCGATTAATTTAGATGGCAGCATGTGGCAGTTACAGTGGATGGCGCAAATGCTAAAAAACTGTAATCCACAAAGTTATGCTGTGAACAAAGAACGTATGATGCGTGTGGCTGAATACAGCCGTGATTGCTTACGTGAACTTAGAAAAGATACAGGCATTAATTACGAAAACCGCGCTAAAGGTACTTTGCAGCTATTCCGTAAAGAAGCACAAATGGAAGCAGTTCAACGCGACATTAGCGTGCTACAAGAATGCGGCGTAAGTTACGAATTATTAAATGGCAACGAACTTGGTCGTGTAGAACCAGCGTTGGCAAATACGCAAGATAAACTGGTTGGTGGTTTACATTTACCAAATGATGAGACAGGTGACTGTTATTTATTTACCAATGCTTTAGCTCAAATTGCCAAAGAATTGGGTGTTAACTTCCAGTTCAACCAAAACGTAGAAAAATTGATTGTTGAAGGCGATGAAATTAAGGGCGTTCAGGTCAATGGTAAAGTTTTAACTGCTGACCGTTATGTTTTAGCGTTTGGTAGCTATTCACGTGATTTCTTGAAACCACTTGATTTACAGTTGCCTGTATATCCTGTGAAAGGTTATTCGTTAACGATTCCTATTGTTGACCCTGCTTTTGCTCCGCAATCTACGGTGCTTGATGAAACTTACAAAATTGCGATTACTCGTTTTGACCAACGTATTCGTGTAGGTGGAATGGCAGAGTTAAGTGGTTTCAATTTAGGTCTGAACGACGACCGCCGTGCAACCTTGCAAATGGTCACTCAGGACTTGTTCCCGGGCGGTGATATGGCTCAGGCATCTTTCTGGACCGGTTTACGTCCAATGACACCAGACAGTACCCCAATTATTGGTGCGACTCGCTTTAAAAATCTGTTCTTGAATACGGGTCACGGTACTTTAGGTTGGACCATGGCATGTGGTTCAGGAAAATTAATCAGTGACATCGTATTGAATCATAAGACTGAAATCAGTACAGATGGTCTTTCAATTCAGCGCTATTCTCATGCGCATGCTGCATAACGGACGTTAGGAAAGTAATCATGCCTCGTCCTATTACCGCAGTCATCCACCGTCAAGCCTTACAAAACAACTTGGCGGTGGTACGCAAGGCTATGCCAAACAGTAAGGTTTTTGCCGTTGTAAAAGCCAATGCTTATGGACATGGAATTGAACGTGTTTATGAAGCATTTAAAGCGGCAGACGGCTTTGCATTGCTGGATCTTGATGAAGCAAAACGAATTCGTGCTTTAGGTTGGACCGGTCCAATTTTGTTGCTCGAAGGGATTTTTTCTCCTCAAGACTTATTTGATTGTGTGCAGTATCAGCTTAGTTTCACCATCCATAGTGAAGAGCAGATTGAGTGGGTTCAAAAACATCCTTATCCAGCTCAATTTGAAGTTTGCCTAAAAATGAACAGTGGTATGAACCGTCTTGGTTTTAAACCACAACACTATGTTCAGGCGTGGGAACGTTTAAATAACTTGGCAAATGTGTCCAAGATTGCGCACATGATGCATTTTTCAGATGCAGATGGCGATCGTTTTGGCCAGCAGGGCATTGATTATCAAATTAATGTCTTTGAAGAAATTGTAAAAAATTTACCGGGTGAAAGGTCGGTAAGTAATAGCGCGGCAATTCTACGCTATCAAGACCAGCTCAAATCAGATTATGCACGTAGCGGCATCATGCTCTATGGCAGCTCGCCAGATTACCCAATGCATAGTATTGCGGACTGGGGTTTACAACCGACCATGAGCTTACGCAGCGAAATTATTTCCGTTCAGCATTTAGATGCGAATGAAAGCGTAGGGTATGGCTCAAACTTTGTCACAGAGCAACCCATAACGATTGGGATTGTTGCTTGTGGCTATGCCGATGGTTATCAACGTATTTCACCGACAGGTACGCCTGTTTTAGTGGACTCTGTCCTCACTCGTACAATTGGCCGTGTCAGCATGGATATGTTGGCAGTCGATTTAACGGGTATTGAGAGCGCCAAAGTCGGCAGTGAAGTCGTGCTTTGGGGCCAATCAAGTACAGGCGTCGTTTTACCTATTGATGATGTCGCAGTTTCATCCAGTACGGTGGGTTACGAGCTGATGTGTGCCGTTACCGCACGTGTCCAATTTATTAATCAGGTATAAGGAAATCCGAATGTCGAATTCAGATATACAAAAGATCAACACTAACGAAGTCATGAGCGCCGTGACTGTTTTTAACAAAGTGGTTTATCTGTCAGGTCAGGTACCTAAAAATACCGAGCAAGACGTGGCTGGTCAAACTCGTGAAATTCTTGCAACGATTGATGAACTTTTGGCACTTGCCGATACCGATAAATCTCGCTTGCTCTCTGCACAGCTCTATTTGAAAAATCTTTCTGACTTTTTAACCGTAAATGCAATTTGGGTTGACTGGTTAAAAGGGTGTGTTGCTCCATCGCGTGCCACAATTCAGGCCGATCTGGTCAATCCAGACTGGCTCATTGAAATTGCCGTGACGGCAGCACAAAAGTAATTCGTTTTTACTCCAAAAATGATGATGTATCTAACAGAAGGAAGATAGGTACGGTTTATCCAGTCATTTTTTGGTGAACAGATTCAGCGACCTATGGCATACGGTTCGATTTTCGCCATAGGTTGCTGATCTTAACAAAGGAATTCAAAAAGGAATTTTAATATGACAACGGCTCGTCATTCAGATACAGAAAATTCTCCTGATCATCTGCAACGAAAACTGTCTAACCGTCATTTACAACTGATTGCAATTGGCGGTGCAATTGGAACTGGCCTATTTATGGGCTCGGGCAAAACTATCTCCCTCGCAGGTCCTTCAATCCTTTTGATCTATATGATTATTGGAGGAATGTTCTTTTTCATGATGCGTGCAATGGGCGAGTTGCTCCTTGCAAATCTGCACTACAAATCTTTTGTTGATATGGCTCATGACTTGATTGGTCCTTGGGCCGGTTACTATTTGGGCTGGACCTATTGGTTAGGCTGGGTGCTGGTCGGTATTGCGGACCTTTCAGCGGTCATTAACTATTTAGGTTTTTGGCTACCCGATGGCACGAGCTTTTCTCCAATTCAGCAAGCCATGATTAGCGCAGGCTGTGTATTGTTTGTGATGGGTCTTAACCTACTGACAGTACGCCTATTTGGTGAAATTGAATTTTGGTTTGCACTCATTAAGATTTTGGCGATTATTGGCCTGATTGGTGTGGGTGGCTAC
>NZ_JRVL01000122.1:0-11504 GCF_054823985.1 Acinetobacter sp. GN11
TATTGGCCTTTTTATTAAATTCAAATTTTCGTAGTTTAAATTCAATTTAAATTTAAATTACCTTACTCTTTGAATAAAAGATATACTTTTATGGTGAATTAAAATTAGGTTTAAACATGTCCAGATCTAGACGAAGTGATGGTGATTTAACCAAGTCTAAAATTATTGAGGCTGCGGGACCTTTGATAGCCCAATATGGTTTTGCAAAGACAGCAAACAAAGCAATTGCCAAAGCAGCAAATGTCGATTTAGCTGCGATTAATTATCACTTTGATGGTCGAGATGGTTTATATCAAGCAGTTTTATTGGAAGCTCACGCACACTATCTGGATGAAAACTACCTGCTAAAACTTGTTGAAAGCACTCACTCTCCAGAAGAAAAATTAAACTTATTACTTGAGACTTTATTGCATAAATTAACTGAAAAAGATGTCTGGCATGGCAAAGTCTTTATTCGTGAACTGTTTTCACCTTCAGAGCATTTATTAAGTTTTATTGAATTTGCAGGAATGCGAAAATTTTTTCTTATTCGTAAGTTGATTAGCCAAGTGGCTGGTTTAGATGAAAATGATCCGGCTGTTTTATCCTGCATTTTAAGTGTTATGACACCCTGCATGATGCTCATTATTGCCGGACCGAATGCTCAAGCACCCGAGCCTCTTAAGAATATAGCCCAGATGCCCTTACACGATTTAGTTGAACATTTTAAGAAATTTTCATTGGCTGGGTTAAAAGCAATTAGCCAATCAAATCTTAAAAATTAGCTATTCAAACAGTGTAAAATTGCCTGTACCGGATCTTCGGTATTTCCAGAAATAAGCTGTTTATGCATGGTTAAATGTTGCATCACTTGAATTTGGGCTATTTCAACATTCATCAGTTTTTCTATTTCAGCTGCTAAATTTTCTGGTGTTGCGTCCACCTGAATCAGCTCTTCAATTACTTTCTTACCAGCAATGATATTTGGCAAAGAGTAGTAAGGAATTTTGACTAAAAACTTAGCAATTAAATAGGTCAACCAATGCAACTTATAAAAAGTGACCATAGGTCTATGCATTAACATTGCTTCTAATGTCGCTGTCCCAGAAGCTAAAGCAATGATGTCACTTGCATTCATGACCATACGACCAACTTTTGATTCAGTGTCTGTATTTTCTAAAATATGAATTGCAGCTTTTAAATGAGGTGCTAATTGTTCAACACCCTGCTCAATCTGTTGTTTACGTGCATCATTAATTGCGGGAATCAAAAATTGAATATCTGGATATTTGGTATGCAAAATATTGGCAGCGTCCAGCAACATAGGAAGAAGTCGTTCTACTTCCCCTTTACGGCTACCTGGCAACAAAGCAATATGTTTTTGATTTTCATCAATACCTAATTGTTGTTTAGCAATTTGAATTGGATTTTCAAGTGGTAATTGTTTAGCCAATGGATGACCTACAAATGCCGCCTGAACTTCATATCGCTCATAGAAGACTTTTTCAAAAGGAAATAAACAAAGTACTAAATCTATACTCTGTTTAATGCCATGAACACGCCCCTGACGCCATGCCCAAACCGAAGGACTCACATATTGAACTGTTTTTATCGGAAGATTCTTTTCTTTAATACTTTTTGAAAGTCTGAGGTTAAAATCTGGTGCATCAATACCAATAAAAATATCAACGGGATGCTCAGTCCATTGGTTAATTAAGCCATCACGTACCGCAAATAGTTTTTTTAAGTCTTTTAATACCTCAACAATCCCCATCACAGACAGAGTTTCCATCGGGTAATAGCTTTTAAAACCTTCAGCAATCATTTGAGGTCCACCTATTCCCTCAAATTCAGCATCGATTCCCTGCTCACGAAAACTACGCATGAGCTTAACGCCAAGCGTATCTCCTGAAACTTCCCCAACTACAATGCCTATTTTAAGTTTTTGGTTTGCCAAGGCGATTTACCCAAGAATTTGAAATAATGCATTCTAGCATAGAGGTTTATCAATCTTGAACTTGATCGATACGTACTCATGAAAAGTAGCCAAAGCGCTTGGCTATCTAAAATTACATTCACTTACTATCTTTTAATCTAAATTAACAATGCAATTTGAATTGTAGCTTACATTTACAAACAATAAAATAAATGAGAATTATTTACATTATCTTTAATCTTATGAATATCCCACCTCGACCATTTAAGCTTACCGTAATCGCCTGCGCGATTTGTTATGCGAACCTCTCTTATGCTCAAGACTCAGAGGTACAAGCATTACAGACCATTCAAGTTAAAGCCACAAGTGCTGAGCAGTCTTCTGAACAGACCAAAGCATACAATGTTAAAAACTCAAGTAGCGCAACCAAACTTAATATTGAGGCTAAAGAAACTCCTCAAACTATTAATGTCGTTACTCGTCAGCAAATTGAAGATTTTGGGCTTACCAGTACGAGAGATGTTCTAAAAAATACTCCCGGAGTAACTGTAAGCAATCAGGAAACTGAGCGTACTTCGTACATGGCTCGTGGTTTTGAGATTTCAAATATTTTGACTGACGGCGTGGGCTTTCCCCTCTCAGGTTATAACTACAACAACACTAACCCTGATACCTACTTTTACGACCGTGTAGAAATAGTTAAAGGTGCAGATTCTTTAACTAATGCATTTGGTGATCCAAGTGCAACAATCAACAATATTCGTAAGCGACCAACTCAAGAATTCCAAGCAAGTGGTGGTGTAAGTTATGGTTCGTGGGATACTCAACGTTATGAAGCTGACGTATCAGGCTCAATTACTTCTAGTGGAAAAGTACGTGGCCGTATCATGGGCTATGAGCAAACCGGCGATTCTTACATTGACCGATATTCTTCAGAAAAAAATGGTTTCGCAGGTATTATTGAAGCTGATTTGACAGATAGTACTTTACTGACCGCAGGTTATAGCCAAGAACAAAATAAACCCAATGCAAACAACTGGGGTGCTCTGCCTTTGTTAGATGCCAATGGTAAACAAATTTCATATGACCGCTCATATAACCCTAACCCTGACTGGGCACACTGGGATAATGAAACACAAAATGCTTTTGTTGAATTAAAGCAAAAAATTAATGATCAGTGGACCGCTAAGCTGACCTATAACTATCTTGATACCAAACATAATAGTCGTCTTCTTTATTATTATGGTTATCCAAAAGCTGATGGATCAGGTGTTTCTCTAACCCCTTGGGGTGGTCAAGAGCACCAAGAAAAACATGCTGTCGATTTTAATCTCGAAGGAACATATAAACTTTTCAATCGAGAACATGAGGCATCTCTAGGCTACAGCTATGTACGTAGTCATCAGCAAGATAAACAATCTACAGGAACGATTAACGATAGTAACGTTATAAAATCAACCACTACGGATTGGTCAAGTTGGACACCGCAATCTATAACTTGGTCAGATTTCACAGAAGCCGCAAACTATAAGCAGAATATTAACTCAATCTATGCTGCGACACGCTTACATCTTAATGAAGATTTAAAACTTTTACTGGGTGCAAACTATGTCCAAGCTGAAAGTAAAGGTGAAAGTTATGGTTCACCAATGTCATATAGTGAAAGTAAAGTCTCACCATATGTTGGACTAACCTATAACTTTACACCTGAATATACAGGTTATATGAGTTACACCTCAATTTTCCGTCCTCAAACTGGTATTGATAAAGATACCAATCAAGCTTTAAAACCTATTGATGGTAAAAGCTATGAAATGGGCGTAAAAAGCTCATGGCTAGATGACCGTTTAACAGGAACACTTTCAGTATTTAAAACTGAACAAAATAATTACCCTCTACGCAGCTCTGATGGAAATCCACTTAATCGAAAAGTACCAACGAGTGATTTAGAATCACAAGGTGTAGAAGTCGGCTTATCAGGTCAAATCACAAATAATGTGAATCTTTCTTTCGGCTATGCTCAATTTAGTATTAAAGATATTAAAAATGGCGGCGAGGCAAGAACTTATAATCCAAACCAGACACTTAACGTGCTAACCACATACACGCCACCAGTTTTACCGAAGCTAAAAGTTGGTGCGGGCTTACAATGGCAAGATGGGATAAAGTTATATGATTCAAATGTTAACAGTACGATTAAACAAGATGCATATGCTTTAGTTAATTTAATGGCGAGCTATGAAGTCAACGATCATATTACGCTTCAAGCAAATGGTAATAATATTTTTGACAAGAAATATTTAAATAGTTTTCCAGATGGCCAAGCTTTTTACGGCCCTTCTGCCAACTATACAGTTGCTGTAAAGTTTAAATATTAATATCGTAGCCAATCTCAATTTAGGGATTGGCTTTATTTATTATTCTTTGTGTATGTGTCAGTAAAGATGTCCAAAACTGTAAATCTCCCAATGTCATATCGTATAAAAGTTTTCTATCGATTCTTGCTAGTTTTCGGTATAGGCTTTGCCTGTATGGCGTATTTAAGTCTTGGACTCATTGGAATTTTCCTTTTGACCCTCGACAAAGCTGAAGCTATTTATCTCGCAGCATTTATAGCCATTCTATTTTACGTCATCTTTGTGATCGTTGGTTTCTGCGTTCAATCACTTTTGAAACTCACTGGGCTATCAATTGTTTTGTGCGCCCTTTTCTTTTTTGTGACACGTATGGTGGGTTATGCATAAAGGTATACGTCAATCTATGGCATGGCTACACTCATGGACTGGCTTAATATTTGGATGGCTCGTATTTGCCATTTTCTTAATGGGTAGCCTATCTTATTACCGCCACGAAATTAATTTATGGATGCAGCCTGCACTTGCACAATATGAAGTAAAACAAGATATTGCCATTAAAACAGCATATCAATATTTACAAGAAAACGCTCCAGATGCCAAATCTTGGTATTTAACTGTGGCTACACCAGAAAATCCCGTCAATACTATGTATTGGGAAAAAGCTGACGGCGGTTATCGCAATGCCACACTTGATGCTAACACGGGAAAAGAACTTCAACTTTCGGCAACTCTAGGCGGCGATTTTTTTTACCGCTTCCATTACCAACTTTTTGGCATTCCAATAATAGTTGGGCGATTAGTTGTATGTCTTGCTGCATTTATTATGATGATTGCTTTGGTTTCGGGCATTATTACCCATAAAAAAATATTCATCGACTTTTTTACTTTACGCACATTTAAGTCTCAGCGCTCATGGCTAGACTTTCACAATATTTCTTCTGTCGTTGCACTGCCCTTCTTTTTAACCATTACATTTACGGGCTTAGCTATTTTCTTTTATTTATATCTACCTTGGGGAATGCAAAAGATTTACCCTGAAAACCCTTATCAATATTTTACCGAAATACGCACAAAGACTGTACTTGAGAATCAATCCATTCAGCCAGCTCAGAACTTAGCTATTGATAAGCTATTGAACCAAGTTCAACAAAGTTGGGGTAATGAACCTTTATCAACGATTAGTGTAAAAAATCCGAATACCAATCAGGCGCAAATTACATTTATTCAGCAAGAAGACCGCTCTATTACTCGTAATCAAGCTCAAATTACATTAAATGCTTCAACTGGCAAAGTCTTAGAAGACACACGTAATAATAGTCCTATTGCAACGTTAAATGCGGGTGTCTATGGACTACATATGGCGACATTTGCTCAGCCTTTACTTCGTTTAGGATTCTTTTTCTCAGGCATTTTAGGCTGTGTAATGATTGCCTCTGGTTTGTTACTGTGGAGTCTTAAACGACAAATTCAAAATAAGAATAGTAAGTTTCATTTCGGACACTATTTAGTTGACCGTTTAAATGTTGCAGCGTTTGTTGGATTACCTTGTGCAACTGTCGCCTATTTAAGCGCAAATCGATTGTTTACAGTTACGTCAACCACGATCAATTATGAAATTTATAGCTTTTTTTTAGTTTGGTTAATCAGCTTGATCATTGCTTTATTCACTAAAAAGCAGCATTTGTGGCGAACTCAACTTTGCGTTTTTATTATGCTGTGTATTGCACTTCCCATCTTAAATCTAAGTTATTTACTTAAATATGATTATGTTCAAAATTTCAGTGATTATTGGACGTTTGCACGTGTAGATGTATTTTTGTGGATCTTCGCAGCTTTAGCAATTTTTATATTCTGCAAAATTCAACCTATTCAGCATAAAGCTGTAGAAAAGATTCAAAAAAAGCTGAATAAATTAAAGGTTGAGGTGAACTCATGATCTTTATAGCTTTCATCTTCATTTTATTAGGAATGTATTTGTTATTTATGACGAGCGAGAAATATCGATCGCCGAAGTCAACTGGCTATTTCAAATCATTAGCTCAAAAGTACTACCGACACTTTAAAATAGCTGCATTTATATTGTTTATTTTGTGCGCATTTATTCTTATTCAACACTATAAATTTTCAATTGGTTTTGTCAGTTGGTGGATCTTTGCAACGCCGTTAACTTTTGGTCTCATCCTTCTACTTAACCCTTTAAAATCATCTAAATAATATTAGACCCTAATAATTTGATGAAAAATAGCTCAAGCTAAGCAAAATTATGATTGCTTAGCTTTTTTTTGCATAAGCAAATCATTATTCATGACAACTGTTTATCTCTAAAAGGAATAAGATATGTGCGTTTCGTGATAAGTGGCGATAAAGATGTCTGGTGCTTTTGAATTTATCTTAGCGGGTATGTTAGTTGGTTTCTGTGTAGGGATTACAGGAGTTGGTGGTGGATCATTAATGACACCAATTTTAATTGGCCTTTTTAGAATTGAACCTCATATCGCAATTGGTACCGATCTACTTTATGCCGCAATTTCAAAATTTTGTGGATCAATGGTTCACGCTAGAAAGCTCAATATTGTCTGGCCAATTGTTTTATGGTTAGCAGTAGGCAGTATTCCTGCATCTTTCGGAACCACATGGGTACTTGAGCATTATTTAAGTCAGTCAACACACTATAAAGCTGTGCTCACCATGGTGTTAGGTTTTATGCTGACTTTAACTGGTGTATCTATCATTTTCCGCTCGCGTATTGAGAAGTTCTTTAATCGTTTTAGAAGTAAAGAAGTCACTCAAACTGAGAATGAGCATTTAGCTATCCATAAAAAACGTAGCTTTATCGTGGTTATGGGTATCATCTTAGGTGTATTCGTAACGCTTTCATCAGTCGGTGCTGGCGCATTTGGCATTATGGCACTCGTGATCATGTTCCCGAACTTGCCAATGATTCGAATTATTGGTTCAGATGTTGTACATGCCGTATTGCTCACTTTAGTGGCTGGCCTTGGACATATGAGTGCTGGTAACGTCGACTTTACGCTTCTGATGTGGTTATTGGTAGGTTCGATTCCAGCAATTATTGTTGGTACGCTCATTAGTTCTCGCATGCCAGAACGTTTAATCCGAAAAATTTTAGGGATTACCCTATTTGCCCTCGGTGTTAACTTTATAGTTCACCCAGTCAAAGCAAAACCGAAAGCACCTGTGGTACAACAACAAGCTGTAGTTGCCGAAAAAACAAGCAACTCAGCTGAAAGATAGCAAAATCAATAAGATTTTTCCAAACTGAAATACCATGAGATGTAGGATTTTCATAATTATTTCATGGTATATTCAGTACACAAAACAACCTTTAGTATGATCGAACCAGTGACAGCAATGACTACACATTCAAATTCCGTTTCAAAGCCAGATATCGACGACGTTAATATTAAAAGCATTCAAACTCTTGTAACACCAGCTGAGCTTAAGTCAGAACTTCCATTATCTGATGTTGCTTCACAAACCGTTCTAAAAGGTCGCGATACCATTCGTAATATTTTAGATGGTTCAGATAAGCGTTTGTTTGTCGTTATTGGTCCTTGCTCTATTCATGATCCAAAAGCTGCTCACGAATATGCCGATCGTTTAAAAGCATTAAGTGAAAAGGTTAAAGATTCATTGTATTTAGTTATGCGTGTTTATTTTGAAAAACCACGTACAACAATTGGTTGGAAAGGTCTAATTAATGACCCTGACATGAATGACTCATTTAACATCGAAAAAGGTTTACGTATTGGTCGTAAACTCTTGCTTGAGTTAAATGAAAAAGGTCTGCCATGTGCAACTGAAGCACTAGATCCGAACTCTCCACAGTACTATCAAGACTTAATTTCATGGTCTGCAATTGGTGCACGTACCACCGAGAGTCAAACTCACCGCGAAATGTCTTCTGGTTTGTCATCACCTGTTGGTTTTAAAAATGGTACTGATGGTGGCTTAACTGTTGCAACCAATGCGATGCAATCTGTTAAATATGGCCATAGCTTCTTAGGCCTTAACGAAGATGGTCAAGTTTCAATTATTAATACGAGCGGCAACCCATATGCACACGTAGTATTACGTGGTGGTAATGGTAAACCAAACTACGATGCTGGCTCTGTTGAAGAAGCAGAAAATGCTTTAGCGAAAGCAAAAGTTAGCACAAAAATCATGATTGATGCGAGCCACGCGAACTCAAATAAAGACCCGTACTTACAACCTCTTGTTCTTAAGAATATTACTGAACAAATTTTAGATGGTAATAAGTCAATTGTTGGTCTTATGGTTGAAAGTCACTTAAAAGGCGGCCGCCAAGATATTCCTGAAAATCTTTGTGATCTTGAATATGGTAAATCAGTAACTGATGGCTGTATTGACTGGGAAACCACTGAAAAAACATTACTTGAAATGCATGAAGCTTTAAAAGACGTTTTACCAAATCGTTAATTCATCTTTTTAAGAAGATCAATTAAGCCCTCATTCTTGAGGGCTTTTTTTTCTTTGTCAGAATTCAACATCAAACTAAATAAAAATAACTCACCACAAAAGCAAAAAGCAGCACAGTTTCGCTAAGCTCAATTGCTGCCCCTACTGTATCACCTGTAATACCGCCAATTCTTTTAATAAACAGATGTCTTAAATAAACCAGACTGATCAAAAAGCCAATAATGGCGATGAGCCCTTGCCATTCCCAATATAAAGCAAATAGCAGAACCAACCCAGCTATTATCCATGAGGCTGTTTTAGGTAAATGATCAGTCAATGAACGGCCTAAACCTTTTTCACGAACATATGGTGTAATTAAAAACAAAATAGATGGCACAATACGCCCAAGTATGGGAACAAAAACTAAAAATAACGTTTGATGCTGTTCAATCAATACATAAATCAGTACAAACTTGAGCAAACAAATAATAACTAAACTTAGCACTCCAATTGGACCACAACTTGGATCCTTCATGATTTGTAAAGTACGTAGTTTGTCTCCAAAACCACCTACCCATGCATCTGCCGTATCTGCTAGCCCGTCTAGATGTAATCCCCCTGTCAGCCAAATCCATAAAGTCATTATGATGGCAGCCAGTAAAAGAACGGGTAATTTAACTAAAAGACACGAGGTAAGAAAAAGAACGCCACCAATAATCAGTCCAACCAGTGGATAAAACAAAATAGCTCGACCATTTTGTTGCGCCGTCGGCATTGTCTTTAACTCAATAGGCAGAACAGTTAAAAATTGCAATGCAATCCAAAAAGGTGTCATATCCAAGTCTCTAACTGATCTATATTTAAAAACAAATTGGATTATGAAGAAATAAAAATGGGAATAGCAATCCCTATCCCCATTAAAGACTTCAAAAACTGAAAATCTATTGCATTTGATAGCACTGTTTCAATTTGATGTAATCATAGTAAAAACTGGTTGGTGTATAACGAGCATAGTTACATGCAGATTTGAACAAAGTTTCTTTTTCGTTATAAAACATTTTTACCAAAGTATTGCCTTGGCTATTTTGGTAAATATCCCATTGGACATTTGCTGCCATAGGTGAAACTACTTCACCGCGCCATGCGCTGGTTGAGTAATTATAAGTCTGACGTAGTGGTAAAGGCTGCATCATATTATGTAAATCTAGGCTGGTTGCCAAAGGAATAATAATTTCAGCATGGGCAAACCGTAAAACTGCTTTGTAAGGCTGAGCTTTA
Source organism: Acinetobacter sp. GN11 (assembly GCF_054823985.1). Lineage (NCBI taxonomy): Bacteria > Pseudomonadati > Pseudomonadota > Gammaproteobacteria > Moraxellales > Moraxellaceae > Acinetobacter > Acinetobacter sp. GN11. The sequence continues at coordinate 9,991 of NZ_JRVL01000122.1, forward strand.
TTCACCACGGCGTCAACTTGTTGGAACATATCTTGTTTTAAGCCCTGTGCAATTTCACTCGTGACCAGATTTGACTCTGTGAAACTTGGGCCTTTTTCGTAAAAATCATTAGCATCATTGAATTCAGCATAGAATTTTGCGGCTTCAACAGGCATATATTTATCAAAATTGATACCTTTTAGCTCATCTTTCATGCCACCAGAAATCGAATAGAGCTCATAAACATAAGCTGCTGCATCAACTGCACTGGCGATAGTGTTTTTCCCCTTACCTTTTTCTGTAATTTGCTCACCTTTAGGCGAAGTTACGGTAAAAGACCCTGTATTACTAAAGCTATAACCCGCTGTACCCAATTTTTTAATAAAGTCTGCTTTAAAAATCGGATTAAGTACAGTTTGGGCCGTTTTTTCAGCTGCTGTATTTTTTGATAACTCATCTAACTTTTGGGCTAAATCTTTATTATTTTCTTCAAAATCTTGATAGGCCTGACTAGCATCATAAATTTTCTGTTGACTAGCACTAAGTGGTTGAGTCAAATCTTCATCTGTATTCAAACTATGAAAATAAAGTTTAAAACGGTCAACTCCGCCATCTACAACACTTGGAATGCTTGCACTCGATAAACTGGTATAAGAAGTTGGAACAATTTTATCTTTAAGTTGTGGTTGTTGTTTAATTAATTCAGCCGTAAAAAATTTAGCACTATCTACCGCACGATCAACACCTGAACTTTGTACCGATATAGATGCTTGTGGGTTTAGAAGATTGGGGAAGCGTTGTAATAAGCGATCTGCAATACCGCGGTGTTCTAAAATACCAGTCATGGTTTCATTTCCATAACCATACTGGCGAATTCCTTCGACACCATAGCCTAATAATATGTTGGCTTTCATCATTGCTTCTAGATCAGCACCTAGTTGCTCACCTAACGGCGTTAAAGCATTTTCTGCTTTTGCCTGCTTCCATAAATTATAAAGCGCTAAGTCATATTTCAGACTTGAGAGGCCTCTTGAACCATGACGTGCGACTAACTCAGTGAAAACTGGCTGAAATCCATTCGGAGCGTGTTCATAGCTTTTTAAATCTTGTTGCGGTTGATAAGGTGTTTTAGTTTGATAATATTTTGATGAACTTGTAGGTGTGGTCGTTTGAACATCTTGATCGTCATTATTGTTACACGCTACAAGCAATAATGACGCTGCAAGCATCGTCGTTTTAAATAAAATATTCATAAGTCTGATAAGTTATTAATAAGAAATGCCCATAGCTTAATTTTTAGCAATGACAGTACGATTACATGACTTCAAATATCTTTATAAAAATAACAACTTACAATTGTATGAAAATATAAAATTGCTATCTCAGCGTAAAAGTTAATTGATCATCTTTTTCAGAAAATTCCAGAGAATATAATTTTCCAAGCTCTGCTGGCATTTTAAGTAGGTCATCTAAAGGTTTTCGTTGCGCTAAACAAGCCAATAACTTAATGACGCCACCATGGGTAACAACCAATG
>NZ_JRVL01000123.1:0-5411 GCF_054823985.1 Acinetobacter sp. GN11
TCGAGGGTTCGAATCCCTCTCTCACCGCCAGAATTGAAATTTAAAGAGGCTTAAACCTAATGGGTTTAGGCTTTTTTATTAACCAAATATTAAAAACAGCCTCGAAAAAACCGATAATTTTCTGATCTTATTTAAGCCATAGATTAAATCAAACATTTTAACTCAATGAAAAATCTCACTTCTTTAGCTAAACAAGCAATTAACTTAGATAACAATTTAAATTTACCTTTTTCAATTTATTCAGCCTATAAAGAACAAAAAATTAGAAATGTTCCAATTACGAAACCATTACTCATCGCTATTTTAAGTGGTGTTAAAGAGTTAGGGAGAACTGAAAATATTGTATGTGAAGCCGGTTCTTTTATATTTCTATCAAATAGCGCCAGCATTGATATGCGCAACATTCCAAATCAAGAAGAATATTTTGCGCTCCTCATCGAATTCGATTTTGATGACTTTAAAGACCTCCCAAATCCGTCAGGAACTTCTAAAAAATTTGTACAAGGCCAACTCAACGCCTTACTCGAAAATGCACTTTCTCAATTTATAGATTTTTCTCTCATTGCGCCGCCTTCTGTTTTTAAATTTAGAAGAAAAGAACTTTTAGAACTTATTTATCATTCTGGTTACACCGACATCTCTAGCCTAAACATGACTACCAGCTTGAGTGAAAAAGTTCAGGCATTAATTTCTGATCATCTATCTACAGAACTCACAGCTGAATTTATCGCATCCCAACTTTTTATGAGTTCATCGACACTAAGAAGAAAGCTAAAAAGTGAGGGAAACAGTATTCAAGATATTCGCAATAGAGTAAGACTGGGGCATGGATTGCACTTAATTCATACTACTAACACTAGTATTGGAAATATTGCATTTGAATGTGGCTACCAATCTCAATCTAGATTTACAGAACAATTTAAAAATTTGTTTGGGATCACCCCTCGTGAACTACGCAAAACCAAAATGCTTACTTAAGGCGAAATTATGGCAAATCTGCGTATAAAAAAATTTAAGAAGAAAACTTAAGATCTTTTGCACACTAAAAAAGGTCTTAAGAAAGCAGATGAAAAAAGTAGCAGTCATTTTATCGGGTTGTGGTTATTTGGATGGTTCTGAAATTAGAGAATCTGTTTTAACCCTATTAGCTTTAGACACAGCCAATATTGAATATCAAATTTTTGCACCTGATGAGCCTTTGTTTCATGTCATCGACCATGTGAGTGGCGAAATAAATAAGACTGAGCGGAGAAATATTTTACAAGAAGCAGGACGAATTGCCCGAGGTGAAATTTCCTCACTCGATCAACTTAATGAAAATGAATTTGATGGCCTTCTTCTTCCGGGTGGATTCGGAGTCGCAAAAAATTTATCAACTTTTGCCTTTAAAGGAGCAGAAGCAAGAGTACATTCTACAGTTGCCTCAATTTTAAAAGCCTTTCATCAAAGTAAGAAACCGATCGGGGCAATTTGCATATCCCCTGCACTATTAGCACTTACTTTTGGAGACTTACACCCAAATATCACTTTGGGGTCTGACGTTAACACTGCTAAGGAAATTGAAAAAACGGGTTCGATTCATCATCTTTGCCAGACCTCAAGCTGCGTGGTCGATAAACAAAACTTATTTGTTACCACGCCTGCCTATATGGATGACCAAGCTGGTTTAAAGGATGTCTTTTTAGGAATTAAAAGTTTAGTTAATGCCATGACAACTTTGACAAATTAAGGTATTTGATTAGGGATAGAAATTGCTATCCCTTTATTTGGTTGCGTTCTTTAATAGATCCTGGGCAATACCTACTAGTGATGGGCCTTTACAGTGACAGAGAAAACTAACTGAACACTTTCCCCCTTTCAATTCTAAAGACTATTGGTCTTTGTTTTATTAATGTTAAGGATGATAAGGTTACATTTTACGATATGGGTAACTACTACGAGATCTGGCAGAAAGATCGTGAGTCAGGGCGCCCACTGACAGTAGAACGTAATTTCTTACGATTCGTATCTGGAGCCACGCCTGCGAAGTGGAATATCCAGGATGGAACTTGGGACTAATGTAATCTGAACATCTGATACAACTCACACTCTTAATATGTATTAGCTCAGATTTGACCTGACACAGCTATGGCACAGATCTAAACCTAATCTGACAGGCAGCTCCGTGCCATAAGCGGACGCAATTACCCTCATCGGCTCTGCGATAATTATGATTCTGGAAGAACAGAATGCATCCTCTGCCACGTCAGAATTAATCGTGTATTGATAAAATAGATAGCTTTTTTTCGAAATGTTTTTCCATATTTGTTATATGGCGAAAGGGAATTTATATGTCATAAATGCACTACAGGAATATTAAAGGAAATGATCTTATGTCATTTTATGACCTTAGGATCGAAGCGCAGGCGTTACCGCAGGCTTGGCACTCTCAAGTATTAGGCCACATAGGGGACGCAAATCTCAAAGTTCTGCGAATGGATGAACGCTCAATAATTGAAGAGGTACATGAGTATGACGAGGGGTTACTGGTCATTGACGGATGTCTGGAACTGCGTGTTGGAGGTAAAAAAATTTCTGTAACCTCTGGTCAGCTTTATGTAGCCAAAGCCGGAGTTCCTCATACCGTGGAAATTGGCAGCTTTGGCACACTGGTAATCATCGACTTACCAGAAACATAAACTGTTTTTTGCCCTCAGAAGCGCATACCATGAATCAATTCAAAGTGTAGTTAGCAGGGGGGGGATGACTATATTTCGCTCAAAGCAGACTGTCAGATTCGATTGTGTGCTGCCAGTGAAAACCGTCAGATCAAGTCTGAGCTAATACACTTAATACGACCCGGTGACATTAGTCTCACCGGGTTTTACTAGATAATTGAGCCCCTATCACAATATATTTAAGCCTTTATCCCTTTATTTGATTGCGTTCTTTGTATAAATCTAATCAACGATAAGTAACTTCGCACCATTCAAGCTAAAAGACTGGTGTGGCTCTGAATTGTCTCCGACTTGATAACTCATCCCTGAAGTTAAAGTGAATGTTCGGCCATCTTTCAATCTACTTTCTAACTCCCCTTCTAGACAAAATAATATATGCCCTTTTTCACACCAATGGTCTGCTAAGTAATTTGCTGAGTACTCAACAAGTCTTACTCTAATTTTATTTGTTTCTTCACCAAAAAATTGAGTTTTCCAATAAGCTTTTCCTGTTTCACCGCTATATTCAGTGACTTCAATTTCTTCCCAGTTTGTAATTTGAAATGGAAAAGGCGCGATATTCATAATTTTTTCCAAAGACGTATTATTGTATTTTCAACTTATAGACAAATTCAATTTTTGCAAACGATTTATTAATAAATCATAAAGATACCAGCAGGCCCAAACTCTCACGCTTAGGCCTTCCTTCTTTAAACCTACTCAGACAACGCTAATAACTTCTGAACGTACTCAACCGCATTATCCGCTATATCTTGTTGAGTCGGAACATCATCATCTTCTGAAGGGTTTGTGTCTAAACCATAAAATGCATGAAGTGGTTGATAGTCCGCCCCAACATATAAAGCCGTTAGCTTAAATGGAGTAAAAATCTGCTCTAAAGAAAGGTTATATCCACCATACTCTGAATAAACTTTTTCTTTCACTCCAGCAGACAAAGCCAACATAAACTTCTTATTTTTAAGCTTGTCGCCTGTTGAGCCGTAAGCCCAACCATAAGTCACAACTTCATCAATCCATTGTTTCAAAAGCGGTGGACAGTTAAACCAATACACTGGAAATTGAAATACCAAATTTTCGTGCTCTTCGACCAGTGCTTGCTCTTTGGCAACATCAATCGCACCGTCTGGATAGGCTTGATAAATTTGGTGAACTGTAAATTGATCTGGATGTTTTTCTAGTTCCTCTACCCATCTTTTATTTACAACAGACTGGTCTATGTGAGGGTGAGTAACAATGACTAATGTCTTTTTCATTATGAAAACACTCTTATCGAAAAGTTGATAAATCGATTATAGAAGTGTGCTTTCCTAAATATAAGTACGGTAATTTGTATTATATACTATACTAAAAGATAGTGTAGATTTTAAAAATGACTGAATGCGTTCCATCACATACGCCATTAGAAGAGACAGGTTTTGGCTATACCCTTTCTTTGATTAATGGCAAATATAAAATGATTATTATGTATTGGCTGTATGAAAGAAATGTCATGCGTTTTAATGAGATGCAACGCTGCATTGGCAATATTTCATTTAGAACACTCAGCAATACACTTAAAGAATTAGAAAGAGACGAGCTTATTACTCGCAAGGAATATCCTCAAATTCCGCCTAAAGTTGAGTACCCTCTTTCAGAAAGAGGACAGTCTTTGATTCCTTTATTAGATATGATGTGCAATTGGGGCGAGCGCAATAAGTCGTCTTAGTTTTATAGACTTGAAGTGATACTAAATATGAGAAATGAATTAAGAGAAATTTTTATTAAGGGATGCGACGATAAAATTGAAAAGAAGGGAGACAATGTCGGTCTATCTTTTTATGCTTTTTTTAAAAATAAGAATGATAACCCTGAGTTACTGATGGAAGCAGCGCATTGGTGGATTATGGAGCATAAGCTAGATCACTTCGAGAAGGCGGTTAAGATTAAAGAGTTGGTTTTGAGTGAAAGTTAGAAATAGTGTCATTTAAAAAACTTAGATTTAATCTGACAGATACTCTGAGAAATGGGTAACTGTCAGATCTGGTTTAAGCTAGTACACTTAAGCCAAATGGTTTAAGTCTTCTATTTGGTTAAGAGTTATTAAGAAGCTAATTGGGTGATAATTATTTGAGCGTTCTCATGGCTCTGTTCAGCTGCTTTCTCAATCCATTGTTTAGCTATTTCATAATTCTTAGAAACACCTAAACCTTTAGCGTATAAAATACCTAGGTTAAACTGAGCATTCGCATTACCTTGGGTTGCCGCTTTTTGATACCACTCTACTGCTATCTTATAATCTTGAGCAGTACCATCTCCATACTCATACATAACGCCCAGACTATATTCACCATCGGCGTTTCCTTGTTCCGCTGCCTTTTCAAACCATTGCTTTGCTATTTTATAATCCTGTGCAACTCCTACCCCATTTGCGTATAAATTACCTAAATTGTATTGAGCATTAGATCGTCCTTTTTCAGCTGCTTTTTGATACCACTCAGCTGCTAATTTATAATTCTGAGGTATACCATTCCCATTTTCATAGATGACTCCAAGATTATATTCAGCATCTCTATTACCTTGTTTGGCAGCTTTTTCGAACCACTGTCTTGCTAAGATATAATCTTGAGGAACACCCAAACCTTGAATATAAAAAAGGCCCAATTTTACTTGAGCATCTGTATCTTCTTGTTGCGCCATATTTTTAATTTCTTCAAT
>NZ_JRVL01000124.1:0-4818 GCF_054823985.1 Acinetobacter sp. GN11
AAAGCGAATAAAAATTTCAACCATGAAACTTAAAAGAAATACAAAAAGCCTTCAATAACATTAAAACACATACATAACAACCAACTCTAAAGATCAATATTTTAAAAAAAATATACTGCTTATCAATTGACCATTATTTTTATTTATTATAAATTGGATCCAATAAGTGATAAGGAGTCGTCACAATGTTTATTAAAAATGCTTGGTATGTTGCCTGCCGCCCAGAAGAAATCCAAGACAAACCATTAGGTCGCACCATCTGTGGTGAAAAAATTGTTTTTTATCGTGGTAAAGAAAACCAAGTTGCAGCCGTTGAAGATTTTTGTCCCCATCGCGGTGCCCCACTTTCACTTGGCTATGTCGAAGATGGCAACCTTGTATGTGGTTATCATGGACTAGTGATGGGCTGTGACGGAAAGACCGTTTCAATGCCAACCCAACGTGTAAATGGTTTCCCTTGCAACAAAGCATATGCAGTTGTTGAAAAATTCGGCTTTATTTGGATATGGCCGGGCGAGAAAGCTTTAGCAGATGAAGCAAAACTCCCAACTTTAGAATGGGCAGATCATCCTGAATGGAGCTATGGCGGAGGCCTGTTTCATATTCAATGTGACTATCGCCTCATGGTCGATAATCTTATGGATTTAACCCACGAGACTTATGTTCACTCAAGCAGCATCGGACAAAAAGAAATTGATGAATCATTGCCAGTCACTAAAGTTGACGGCGACCATGTCATTACCGAACGCTATATGGAAAATGTGATCGCACCTCCATTTTGGCAAATGGCTCTTCGTGGTAACCACTTAGCAGATGATGTATCAGTTGACCGTTGGCAACGTTGTCACTTCTTTGCTCCAAGTAATGTCCATATTGAAGTGGGTGTAGCGCATGCTGGACATGGCGGTTATCACGCACCAAATGACAAAAAAGTTTCTTCAATTGTGGTCGATTTTATTACGCCAGAAACTGAAACCTCACATTGGTATTTCTGGGGAATGGCACGTAACTTCCAGCCAGATAATGCTGAACTCACCGATCAAATTCGTGAAGGCCAAGGCAAAATCTTTACTGAAGATTTAGAAATGCTGGAGCAACAGCAGCAAAATATCTTAAACAATCCACATCGCAAGTTACTAATGCTCAACATCGACGCAGGCGGTGTACAGTCCCGTAAAGTGATTGAGCGACTCCTTGCTGAAGAAAATAAAACGCCTCCTGAAACATCCGCACAAAAGTTTCCAAACATTCGGATTATTTAAAGGAGCATGAACATGGACGTTATTATTCAGAAAATTCACCAGCTTACCCCGACCATTCGCGCTTTTGAATTGGTTGCGGCAAATGGCACAGCGCTACCGAATTTTGAGGCAGGTGCACATATTGATGTGCATCTTAAAAATGGTCTAACTCGTCAATATTCACTTTCAAATTGTTGCAGTGAAAAGCATCGTTATGTAATTGGTGTTTTACATGATGCTAACTCACGCGGTGGTTCACGTTGTATCCATACTGAATATCGTGAAGGTGATCATTTAAAGATTGGTGAACCACGTAATTTATTTGAGATTCATCCTCAAACAAAGCAGGCGGTTTTATTTGCTGGCGGTATTGGCATTACCCCCATTTTATCGATGGCGTATCGACTTAAGTCAGTCAATATTCCTTTCGAATTGCACTACTTTGTCCGTAGTCACGAAATGATTGCCTTCTATGGCAATTTAACTGAGCACTTCGGTGATCAAGTCTATTTTCACATTCAAGATCAGCCAGATACCGAATGTAATATGGCAGAGGTTTTAGGTCAGAGTTCACCAGATAGACACTTATATGTATGTGGGCCTACAGGGTTTATGCAGTTTGTCATGAGCTCAGCTGAACAAGCTGGCTGGCACAATGGACAGTTACATCAAGAGCACTTTGTCGCTCAAAAAGTAGATACGTCTAATGATGAAGCTTTTACTATTGAAGTTAAAGGTACGGGCCGCCGAATTGAAGTATTGCCAGAGCAAACTGCTACTGAAGCATTAATTGCAAATGGTTTTGATATTCCTGTTTCGTGTGAACAAGGCATTTGCGGAACGTGTATTACTCGCGTTGTAGAGGGTACGCCTGATCATCGGGATCTATTTATGACCGATGAGGAACATGCTTTGAACGACCAATTTACGCCCTGCTGTTCTCGTGCAAAAACTAAAAATCTTGTGATTGAGCTTTAATAGCTAAGTTCCTTTATTAAAAAATAAAGGAACTTATTTCACCTTAAGCACTAAGAACATTTCTTAGCGTTTCACCTAAAATCACTACACTACTGTGCTCACGCATTAAGGTTTCAGCACGCCCTGCCTGACGATGTGTCAACGCATCGAAAATCGAACAATGCTGTAAATGTGCATAGTGCAAACGACGATATTCAGACAAAGCTTGCTTCTCATCATAGGTAATGGCTTGAGCAGAAGCCATCGGCAATTGATTGTTTTTTGCTAAAGCTTGTATGAGTGCTACATTTTGCGCGCCCTCAATAATTGTGTCATGAAAAATGACATTAAAATGATGGTAACGTTCCAGTTCGGTATCGCCAAACTCGTCTTTTTCATTAAAGAGTTTTTCAGTTTCTTGAATGCAATGTTGGAGGGTCTTTTTCTGCTCTTCGCTTAAACCTTGTTCTGCCAAAGTTTTCGCAGCCAATCCTTCAAGCACACCCCGCACTTCAAGCGCATCATGAACAAGTTGTTCTGAAATTTCACGGACGGTGTAGCCACGGGTTGGGTTCTTGATGAGAAGACCTTCTTGTTCGAGCAGCCGAAATGCAATACGAACAGGCTGTCTCGAAACACCAAGTAACTCGGCAGTGGGAATCTCAGCAATTCTGGCACCACCTTCAAGTTCCCCTGAAATAATCATTTTTCTTAATTTAAGTAAAACTTGTTGCCCTGAAGACATTTGCTGCCACACATTGTCAAAAACGTCACTTTGATGCTAACAACTTCATTTGCAAAATGAAATAAATTTTCTGTGTGAATCAGTGCTTGGGAATTTAGCTCGCCCCCAAAAACTCATTTATTCAAAGGCTTTTAAGATTATTCACCATGATATCGAGGTTATTACGAATTAAATAAGCCAGATTGATATCAATGCCTTCAAGCATCTTTTCTTCAACTTTTAATACAACTTCATTGCATTTATTGAGTTTTTCAACACCACTTTCGGTGAGTGTAATTAAAATACGGCGGCCATGCGTAGGGTCAGGTTTCTTCTCAATCCAGCCATTGACCAGCAAATCTTGCAGAATTTTATTGGCAGATTGCGGCTTAATAAAAGAACGTTCAGCAAGTTTGGCATTGGATACATTACTTTTTGACGCTAAAACAGAAAGCGCAGTAAATTGCGGCAAGGTAATCTCAAGCTCTTTTAAATGCTCTGTTAAATGTTTACTAATAATTCGGTCAACACGAGCAATCATGTAACTTAACTTAGGCTCATCTTCTACTTTTTTTTGAACTAAATTTGAACGTACCATAACCTTTCATTCATCATAAGAAAATCTGTAGTGAAAGTATGAGGCAGTCACCCCATACTTTCGTTAAAACTTAGCGAGCACCTGAGCTTTGTACTAAATGTACAGGCTGTTTAGGTTTTTTGACAAGAAGTAATGCAGAGATCGCTGCAATTAAGATCACAGGAATGCTTGAACCAATCACAATGGTCGAGCTTTGTCCAAGTGAAAGTAAAAAACCAGCCATTAAAGGTCCTGCAAAAGAACCGATACGCCCAATTGCAACTGCCGCACCAACTCCAGTTCCGCGCATTTCGGTTGGATAATACATAGCAGCCAGACCATACAACGCCGATTGTCCACCCACAATAAATAAACCACAGCCAACTGCCGAAAGTGCAAGTAAAGCCACGGTCGGAGAAATTGCTAAACAACAAAGCGAAAATAAAATGCCGAGATAAATCAGCTTAATCACAAAACTCATGCGTAATTTATCAAGCAATACACCCATGAGAATCGAACCTAAAATTCCGCCAACGTTGTAACCCATCTGCACATAGTTTGCCTGAAGTTTCGATAAGCCTTGCGCGCCCATCAGTAACGGCAACCAATTCAATAAGAAATACAGTACAACGAGCGTACAGAAAAAACTGACCCAAAGCTGAATCGTCGACATACGACGTTCTTTCGCAAATAAAACTTCCAAAAATGGCGTCGTTTTTTGCGCTTGACCTTTACGTTGCAGGTAATCATTTGACTCAGGTAAAAAGCGCATAATCAGTGGAATGAGTAAAATAGGCGCAATACCACCAATATAGAAAATATGACGCCACTCTGCATCACCTGCCAACGACATAGCAACGACAGAAGTAAGTAATCCACCAAAAGGAATACCGCTATACATGATACTTACCGCTTTGCCCTTGTGCTGGTCAGGCACAGCTTCAGAGGCAAGTGTAATCATCATCGGAAGTGCCCCGCCCATTCCCAAACCGGTACAAAAGCGAATGAGCAATAACAAACTAAAGTTGGCAGCATAGGCGGTCAGCAAAGACATAATTCCAAAAAGCAGAATACTAAAAATCAGAATTTTCTTGCGCCCTACAATATCTGCAAATCTGCCACCTAATATGGCACCCGGTAGTGTTCCTAAAATTGCAGCACTAAATGCCCATGCCATCTGGCCATTATCTAACATAAACTCAGCCCGCATTCGTGGAGCGGCTACCCCCATTGATTGAAGATCAAAACCTTCAAAAATTGCGATTGCAAAACAAAGTAGTAACGTAATCTTTGCTCTTGCAGACTGTCCTAATATCTTT
>NZ_JRVL01000125.1:0-3273 GCF_054823985.1 Acinetobacter sp. GN11
TTAAATTAAGAGGAGCAGATAAAGTCGCTCGTATTCCGATTAAAATTTTACCAACAGAAGAATTGCCAACTAAACCTGAATGGATTAGAGCAAAAATAACCGATTTTGAAGAAATCAAACGCATAAAAAATTTACTGCGCCAACAGAAGTTGCATAGTGTTTGCGAAGAGGCTGCTTGCCCAAACTTACCTGAATGTTTTGGTGGAGGTACGGCAACATTTATGATTATGGGAGATATCTGTACTAGACGTTGCCCTTTTTGTGATGTTGCTCATGGTCGCCCAAAACCTTTAGATGAAGATGAACCTAAACATTTGGCAGAAACGGTCGCAAACTTAAACTTAAAATATGTCGTGATTACCTCTGTAGACCGTGATGATCTACATGATGGCGGCGCCGCACATTTTGTAAAGTGCATTGAAGAAATCAGAAAACGCTGCCCAGAAACGCTGATTGAGATTTTAGTACCAGATTTTCGCGGTCGTTTAGAAACAGCTCTTTCAACTTTGAGCTTATCTCCTCCAGATGTGTTTAATCATAATATTGAGACAGTTCCGCGCTTATATAAAGCGATGCGCCCTGGTTCAGACTATCAACATTCACTAGAGTTACTAAAACGTTTTAAAGCATATTGTCCAGATATCAAAACCAAATCTGGTTTAATGGTTGGATTAGGAGAAATTGAAGCGGAAGTGCTTGCGCTACTGAATGACTTAAAAGACTATCAAGTAGACCTTATTACCATTGGACAATACTTACAGCCTTCAAAGTCACATGCACCTATTCATCGATTTGTAAACTTACAAGAATTTGAAAGATACACGCGACATGGTAAGCGATTAGGTTTTAAAAATATTTGGAGTGCACCTATGGTTCGTTCTAGCTATTTTGCTGATCGACAATATTTTGGAGAATCTGTACCCAAGCCTTTTAGTCGACAAGATGTCTTATCTTAACGATCGTGTAATTAACAAAACTTATCCAATAGGCTAATGGTCAAGACTCATAAAAGTATTTAAGGTAAGGAGATAACGAGGAAATAGTCACAATAAAAAAGTTATAACTGTTGAGCGGCTACGGATACGCCATTTCAATGATAAAGGAATTTCGATATGGATATGTCAAAACAATTATCATCACCTTTTATAGATACTACGCCGTCATTATTTCGGCCAGAAAAATCATCTCATTCTAAACAATTAGCAAAAAAGCCATCAGTTGACCTTGACGCGGCTCCGTTATTTGACCTAACCGAAGAATGGGAACATTCGTTATTTGGTCGTTCTATTCATGAATGTCATCGAAACTTAATGCATATTGCTGAAGATGCCGATATGGCAATTGGTGTGACCGATCCACACGGCACGCTACTCTGGACATGGAGTAGTACACCTATGCGTTCATCGGCAGAGCAAGTCCACTTTGTTGAAGGTGGCCAGTGGTCTACTCAGGCAGTCGGACAAAATGCAATTGGTTTAGCATTAAATACTCATTCAGCTAACTGCGTTTACTCACATGAAAACCAAATGAATAGTGTAAGAGATTGGGTCTGTTATGCAGCACCTATTACCGATACACACACTGGCCAATTTTATGGGATTATGAATTTATCGACTAAATATCAAAAGCATAATTCTCTTGGTCTTTTAGCTGTTGAAAGATGTGCTGATATTGTGAAGCAAGCAATTCAGCTTCATCAGAAAAATATTTTATACATTAAAGCCTTCGGCACACCTAAAGTTCAATATAACCAAAACAGCCTGACATTGACTCAACGACAGATTGAAATTCTGTGCATTCTGACACTTTGTCCTGAGGGAATTAACCTTGAAGAACTTCACTATGCTTTATATGGTGATCGACCAGTAAGTACCACCACTTTAAAAGCAGAACTCTCTCAACTTAGAAACCTAATACCTGACGTCATCGAGTCTCGCCCTTATAGACTTAACTGTGAAATTCAATGTGATTTCTTAATGGCAGAGCAAGCATTAAACCTAGGCTTCACATCGACTACCCTTACTCTCTATAGAGGAAGTTTTTTAGCTAAATCAGAAAGCCCATTTTTGTGTGCATGGAGAGATTGCTTTGATGCTCGCTTGAGTCATGTGATTTATCAAATTGAAGATGTTGATCAACTATTACGAGTGGTCAGTCGTGTGCCAGATCGTGTAGATGCTGTTGAACGTTTACTTGAATTATTACCTGAAGAAACACCTTACCGAACAAAGCTGTTAAAACTACTCGAATAAAATAAAAGGGAGAATATCTATACAATATTCTCCCTTTTTTAAGGTGAGATCAAGCAGAGGCTTGAAGCTGTACCTTATAGCAATCGTCTAAAGCTAATTCATAATACCGAAGACCTTCTTCAGCAGCATGAAATGCTTTTTGCTGCCAGTCAGGACGATCATTACATAAACGCTTAATCAGCTCCATGGCTTCATAAGGATGAAGATCATCATAATGTGCATGCGCACGTAACCAAGCCAAAGAACGTTTATCAATCGTTACTTCAGGATGATCCGTATAGGTATGAATCCCCTTATAGACCTGAATGGACCAGTCCCCCGTTGCCCATTCAATTGCCAGATTTGTTGCAGCAAGGCATTCTGCCAAATTACCACGATGACTCATATTCCATAAGAAATGGTTTACCGCATTCATCGCAGCTGGTGGCCGCACGCTATCGAGCTGATCTACAGTTAAACCAAAACCTCCAGCCCAGTCGCGATACCATTTTAAGTGTCGCTCTTCTACCTTAATATTTTGGATTAACCAATCTCGTGCTTCTGTAACGCCAGGTTCAGAAAAACCCGTTGCTTTGCCTAATGCCCCAGCCATATATGACGGGAAATGTGCGACTAATGGATAGAAATTAAGTAAAGCATAACGGAAACTATTTAGGCTCAATCCCCCATTGGCCATTTCCGAAAAAAACGGATGTTTACTTACCCGTTCTTTCGCTGGTAGCAGGTCATCCCAGAACTGCTGTGACCATCCCTTATGCGGTGTAATTTCTAAATGCATTCCATATTGATTTAGAGCAGTCATTGCTAATTTTCCTATTTATATGACAGCAATCATCTGTATTTCACGCTACAAGTCTATCCGAAAATGATAAAGATACAATCGTTAATCGACCATTTGTAACTTTTTTCGATGGATTGCGATGCTTTAGATAATTGTTACGCTAATCATTGAAATGTCGTGATTTTTATCACATTTAACTCAGATAAAAATCATTACTTTTTTAAAAAATCTGTATTATTA
>NZ_JRVL01000013.1:0-20709 GCF_054823985.1 Acinetobacter sp. GN11
TCACCACCGAAGCTACGTTTTGGACGATCACCAAAACTACCTTCACGACGTGGTTTATAATCTACGCGGTTACCACGGTTGTCATCATTCGAGTCAAAACGCGGTTTATCATTGAAACCACCTTCGCGACGCGGACGATCTGAACTGAACTCGCGACGTGGACGATCTTCAAAACCACCTTCACGACGTGGACGGTCAGAATTGAACTCGCGACGTGGACGATCTTCACCGCCAAACGCTGGACGCTCACCACGTGGTTTATCATCGAAGCTACGACGTGGACGGTCATCACGACCACCTTCACGGCGTTTGAAGTTGCTTTCGCCTTCAAAACGACGACCACCACCAAAACCACCGCCGCCACTACGACGACCATCACGACCACCGCCGCCATTACCACTACGGCCACGACCACCGCCATCACGACCTGAACGAGCAGGAGGTGGAGATGGCTCTAAGCCTTCAATTTCAGAAACACTTAAACGAGCTTCTAAATATTCTTCAAGAGCACGAATCTTACCGCGTTCACGATAAGTCGCTAAAGTAATTGCTTGACCAGTACGACCAGCACGACCAGTACGACCAATACGGTGTACATAATCTTCATGCTTCATCGGAAGACCGAAGTTAATTACGTGAGAAATAGTCGGAACGTCAAGACCACGAGCAGCAACGTCAGTTGCAACTAAGATTTTTGCACGACCTTCACGAATACTACGTAAACGACGGTTACGAACTGTTTGTGGCATTGCACCATGAAGTGCAACAACAGAATGACCTGCTTCAGCAAGTTCTTCTGCCAACATATCTGTGTCTTCTTGCGTGCTAGCGAAAACAACAGCTTGATCTAAGTTTTCATCACTTAACCAATGTGTAAGTAATTTTTTCTTATGTTCAAAGCCATCAGTCCAATGCAATGTTTGCGTAATATCTGTATTGGTTGAATGACCTGTTTCAATTGCGATACGCATAGGATCTTTCATCATGCATGATGCAAGACGAATGATACGATCAGCAAATGTTGCAGAGAACATTAATGTTTGTTTACGGTTAGCCGCTAATTCGCTAATTGCTTCTAAGTCTTCAGAGAAACCTAGGTCAAGCATACGGTCCGCTTCATCAACGATTAAAGCATCTACTTGATCTAATTTAATTTGACGACGATTCACCAAGTCAAGTAAACGACCAGGTGTTGCAACAACAACTTGCGCGCCTTTTAATTGTTGAATTTGTTTTGCAAATGGCATACCGCCCATAATGGCAGCAATACGAACACCTTTCATGTGACGTACAAGTGCGATTGCATCTTGACTTACTTGCTGTGCCAATTCACGAGTTGGTGAAATTACCAAGATATTTGGTTGAGTCACTGCTTTCATACGGTCTTTGAACGGTACAACTGTTTCTTGACCAGCTAAAGCATTTAATGTTGGGAGTAAGAATGCAGCTGTTTTACCAGAACCAGTTTGGCTTGATACGAGAAGGTCTTTACCTTCTAAAGCAGCAGGAATTGCTTGTTCTTGTACAGCAGTCGGGGTAGTAAAACCTAAACCTTCAAGCGCTTGTTGTAAGGTTTCATGCAAAGAAAATTCGGCAAAAGATTTGCTCATAGAGAGTTTCACCCTTGTGGGTGCTCCATTTTTAATAAATACAAAATAGACATCGGCAAAAAGCGGCAAAGCAAAATTAGCTGAAAACTTTTATTCAGCAGCAATCCGAGTAACGACGATGTGGACTAAACGCATGCTTGATTACGGCCGAACCTGAAGAATCGCTGAGCGATCGGGGCGCAAGAAATGGTCCTCTCTATGGACGGCGTGCGCTTACAATGAATAGAACAGAATGTTCAGGTAATGAACGGAAATTTAAGTGCGTTGGCGGATTATAGCAGAAATAATTTAAAAGTCACCTGTTTTAATCAACTTTGTTCATATTTCTTGAATTAATTTAATTTACTCTTCATTTAAAACACAAAACCCTCTGATTAAAGAGGGTTTTATTTATAATAAGCTAAATTATTTTGCAGCTTTATCCCAAGCTGGAACAACAGTTTGCATTAAAGGTTTTAACATTTTAAGCGAACATGCAAGTACTTGACCATTTTCAAATGAGTTATTACCGCCACGCGCGTCAACAACTACACCGCCTGCTTCTTTAAGAATAAGTTCACCAGCAGCAATATCCCATGGCTTTAAACCAAGCTCAAAGAAACCATCAAAACGACCAGCAGCTACATATGCTAAATCTAGAGCAGCTGAACCGCCACGACGGATTTGCGCACCAGCTTCAGTAACCGCTAATAAAGATGCGAAATGCTGCTCTGCATAAGATACGATTTCGCCAGCACGTTTAGCACGGTAAGGATGGCCTACTGCCAAGAATGTATTTTCTAAACTATCTTTAACATTGGCACGAATACGGCGTTGATTCATAACTGCACCGCGACCACGGCTAGCAGAGAATAACTCATCACGCACTGGATCGTAGATTACGCCGTGTTGAGTAACACCTTTATGCTGAACTGCAATTGAAATACAGAAATGAGGGAAACCATTAATAAAGTTTTGTGTGCCATCAAGCGGGTCAATTACCCAGCACCACTCTGCATCATGGCCTTTGCCTTCTTGCAAACCAAACTCTTCACCTAAGAAGCTATGGTTTTTATAACTTTTACGTAACGTATCAATCGCTAATTGTTCTAAATAACGATCTACACGTGTTACCGGGCCATCAATGCCTTTCTCTTCAACTTGTAAATCGAGTTTATGACGATTTTGATGCGCTTTTAAAAGCTCTTGACCAACTGTTTGAGCCGCACGCGCAGCCATAACCACCATAGGTTCCATTGAACACCCACTAGACAAATTTGAAGATTTTGACAAAGAATAATGCATAAAAGCGCAGATATTTTAGCAAATATATGCGCTTTTAGGGGGAAAATGTTTCAAAAATTTTATTGGAGGTTTAAACAACCTGATTTAGCTTAAGCCAAACTTTCTCAATTGAGCTCAAAATACCTTTAGCATCTAACCCACAATCTTGTAGCATTTGTCCGTGTGAAGCCTGTTGTAAGAACAAATCTGGCAAGCCTAAATTAATGATAGGTTTCACAATTTGTTCTTGCGCCATAAACTCATTGACAGCGCTACCCGCGCCACCCATAACGGCATGCTCTTCAACAGTGACAAATAAATGAGTGTGTTCAGCTAAATCACGAATCATTTTTTCATCAAGTGGTTTCACAAAACGCATATTTACAACACGCACACCCACATCATGTTTTTGTGCAAATTGTTCGGCAGCTTCTATGGCAACCATAACACGACTACCAAATGCCAAAATTGTAATCTGTTCATCACAAGCAGATTTAATTTCAGCAACGATTTCAGCTTTTCCTAACTCAATAGCAGTCAACTCTTGCTGAATTTCAACACCTACACCTGCACCACGTGGATAACGTACTGCCGCTGGTCCATTATAGACATAGGCTGTATGAAGCATCTGACGACATTCATTTTCATCTTTTGGCGCCATGATGACTAAGTTTGGAACTGTACGCATGTATGCATAATCATATGCACCTGCGTGAGTTGGACCATCTTCACCAACCAAACCGGCACGGTCAATGCCGAAAGTTACGTCAAGATTTTGTAATGCAACATCATGGATAAGCTGATCGTAGCCGCGCTGCAAAAACGTAGAATAAATCGCAACAACAGGTTTTAAACCTTCACAAGCCATTCCTGCTGCAAGTGTTACAGCATGCTGTTCAGCAATCGCAACATCAAAAAATCTCTGCGGAAATTCTTTAGCAAATTGAACCATGCCTGAGCCTTCACACATCGCAGGTGTAATCGCGAGTAGACGCTCATCTTGTGCCGCCTCATCACATAACCACTGACCAAATACATCAGAATATTTAGGTGGTGTTTTACCTGCTGAAGTCGCATTAATTTTGCTAATGGCATGATAGGTAATCGGATCCGCTTCTGCAGGAGTGAAACCTTTACCTTTTTTAGTATAGACGTGGACTAAACGTGGGCCTTTACGCTTCTTGAGAGCATTAAATACTTGGGCCAGTTGATTTACATCATGACCATCGAATGGGCCAAAATAATCGAAACCAATTGCTTTAAATAAATTATCTGCCGCATCTGTTGCTGATTGATGCAAACGAGAGTTATAAGTCCATTTTGGATGTGGCTGTATATATGCTTCGCCATCTTCGTTAACGTTAACTAAATGGCCTTTTTCCCAAATTGCAGCCAAATGTTTAGCAAAGCCACCTGTGCTACAAGAAATTGACATGTCATTGTCATTCAGCACAACAATTAAATCAGCATTATGTGCAACAGCATCGTTCATGGCTTCAAATGCCATACCTGCTGTCATTGCACCATCACCAACAATACAAACGACTTCACATGGATCATTTTGATAGCGACGTGCTAACGACATTCCTAAACCAGCTGAAATTGCTGTTGATGAATGCCCTACGCCGAATGTATCAAAAACTGATTCTTCTCTGGCTGGAAATGCTGCTAAACCATTTTTAGAACGAATCGTCGTCATTTGTTCACGGCGACCTGTCAGCACTTTATGCGGATATGCCTGATGTCCTACATCCCAAACTAATCGGTCATTTGGTGTATTAAAGCAATAATGCAGCGCAACCGTCAGCTCAACCACGCCGAGATTAGCACCGAAATGGCCACCACTCTGGCCTGCTGCATATAAAATATATTGACGCAACTCATCAGCCACTTGAACCAATTGGCTATGCTCGAGCTGACGTAATTGTTGAGGATGATCAATTGCATCTAACAATGGCGTAACAGGGCGTTGAGTTGGAATTTCGGTATACAACATATGTGGCAAAGCCTTTATAAGCCTGGCAAATCCTAAGCTGGGTCAAAATGGGTCGATCATACAATCGAATGAAGTCACCTTCAATCAGCCACATTTGCGAACGAGTTCATGCAAAGCAGTCTCTCATACATCATGGGTATGGTTGGCAGATTATCCTGAATAATCTGACTATTTATCAACTATTATCGTCATGTTTATACAAAAAAGAAAACCTTAGTGTGCAAAATGATTATGACAATTCGACCAATCTCCCAGCATTACGCTATACTTTAAACCGTTTTCGGTTAAAAGATGAGTTAATCTGTGCCTATAGAGTTCATTGCAACATCAAAACTCCCGACCGCTTTTGGTGAATTCAATATTTCTGTGTTTCAAGATCCAGTATCAGGTGAAGAACATGTGGCACTTTCTAAAGGGTTAGAAAATCCACCTACAGGCCCTGTTTTGGTTCGTGTACATTCAGAATGTTTAACAGGTGATGCTTTTGCATCATTAAAATGCGACTGTGGTCCTCAATTGCAGGCAACTCAAAAGCTCATCAACGAAGCAGGCCAAGGCGTTATTTTATATTTACGTCAAGAAGGCCGTGGTATTGGGCTTACAAATAAAATTCGCGCCTATGCTTTACAAGATCAGGGTCATGACACCGTAGATGCTAATTTACTTTTAAATTTACCTGCCGATGCACGTCGTTACGACATGTGCAGCATCATGCTAGATCATTTAGAAGTAAAAGAAGTTAAATTAATTACCAATAATCCTTTGAAAATTCAGGCACTCAAAGATCAAGGAATTAATGTGGTTGACCGCGTTCCATTAACGGTTGGACGCAACCCTTTTAATGAACAATATTTAAAAACCAAACGTGAACGTATGGATCACCTTTATCAAAAAGATGATTTTTTAAAAAAATAAATATTTAAAAAGCAATCGCAAGGGATTTTTGAGACATTTCTTAAAAATCCCTTACTTTTTTTATGGTTTTGTGCTTTGATGTATCTATCTCCTATCTCAATCATCTTTGAGGGTCACTATGCAACATCCGACTTCAACAGATATTCAACGTGTCCGCGAATTTCTCCTCGATTTACAAGCCCGTATATGTGCGGGTTTAGAACAACAAGAAAAAGCTGGCGGCGGTACGAGTGAATTTATTATTGATGATTGGAAGCGTCCTGAAGGTGGTGGTGGGCGTTCACGAGTTTTGCAAAATGGTACAGTGATTGAAAAAGGTGGTGTGATGTTTTCTCACATCAACATTAGTAAACTCCCCGCTTCTGCTACAGAAAGACACCCTCAAATTGCTGGTGCTAAAGCGCAGGCACTTGGTGTCTCATTAGTAATTCATCCTAAAAACCCCAATATCCCAACTTCTCATGCCAATGTACGTTTATTCGTTGCAGAGCCTGAAGGACAAGATCCAATTTGGTGGTTTGGCGGTGGTTTTGACTTAACACCGTTCTATCCAGATGAGCAAGATGTTGTCGATTGGCATCAAGCCGCTTACGACCTGTGTCAGCCTTTTGGTGACAATGTCTATGCAGAACATAAAAAATGGTGTGACGATTACTTCTATTTAAAACATCGCGATGAACAACGAGGCGTCGGTGGTTTATTCTTTGATGATCTAAATGGCTGGGATTTCGAAACTTGCTTTAAATATATTCAAGCAGTAGGTAATGGCTATTTAAATGCCATTCTGCCAATTTTTGAAAAACACCGTGAACAACCTTATACCGAAGCTCAACGTGAATTTCAGCTTTACCGTCGCGGTAGATATGTCGAATATAACTTAGTATATGACCGCGGAACATTGTTTGGCTTACAAACAGGTGGACGTATCGAATCTATTTTAGTCAGCCTCCCTAACCTTGCAGGTTGGTCATATCGTCCTGAGTGGGATGAAGACTCGCCAGAGAAACGTTTAACCGACTATTACCTAAAACCACGTGACTGGCTAAATCTAAAAGAAAAAGTCGCTTAATTTTTTGCTTTTTGGAGATTCTTTGGCTTCCACCCTAGAGAATCTCCTTTTTTATTTTCACTTTTCTGAACCTCATTCAAATATTTTTTCTTATTCCAATTTGGCTTATAGTGAGGCCTGCTGAATATTCAGCACACGTTTTTATGCTTCATGCCATTTTAAAATTTTGGATATAAGAATGACCAAACAGTTTGCAGTAATTGGCAACCCAATCGAACAATCACGCTCTCCTGAATTGCATCATGCTTTCGCTCAAAAAACAGGTGTTGATCTCGACTATCAAAAACGTCTTGCCCCTCTTGATGGTTTTGAACCGAGTATGCGTAGTTTCTTTGCAAATGGTGGAAGTGGCATGAACGTTACCGTACCGTTTAAAGAACAAGCTTTTGCTTTGTGTGATGTGTTAACCGAACGCGCTCAAATTGCGAAAGCGGTGAATACGTTATGGATGCAGAATGGCAAATTGCACGGCGATAATACTGATGGCCAAGGCTTAGTGGCCGCAATTCAAGCCTTAGACTGGAACCTAGAAAATACAAATATTTTAATTTTAGGGGCTGGTGGCGCGACTCGTGGTGTTATTTACCCACTAGTACAGGCTGGCGCTAAAAAGATTGTGATTGCGAACCGTACTCTCGCTCGTGCAGAGCAACTTGTAGATGACTTAAAAGCAGCAGTTTCACAAGCTCAATTACAAGCAATTTCTCTAAATGAGTTAGAAGGGAATTTTGATATTGTAATTAATGCAACTTCTGCAAGCCTTTCAGGTGACGTATTACAATTACCTGAAAATTTAGAGTTCAAATATGCCTATGAAATGGCTTATGGCAAGCCGTCTAGTTTCCTTGACCAAGCTAAACAACGCAATGTGCCTTATGCAGAAGGTTTTGGAATGTTAGTGGGTCAGGCCATTGAAGCTTTCTATATCTGGAATGGCGTGAGACCTGAATTAAAAGATTTTCTATAAAGCAAAAAGAACCTACTTTAAGTAGGTTCTTTTTTGACTGCATTATTTATTACTTTTTAGTTGTAACCATTTGCTGGTAAACATCGCGGAAAATCTCATAATCAATAAATTCATTATGTTCAGGTTTTAAATTCTGAATTGTCTTTTCCGTAAGTTGCTGTTTACGTGCAGCAGCATAAGCCTTACCTAAAATATCAGCTGTTTCTGACAACAATTGTTTTTCTTCAACAGAAGCACCATTTTGTTGTTCAAATTCTAATTGATATTGTTTCGAGAAAAGCTGCTCAGGCTGCTTATATTTTTTCTGTAATTTTTGCCATGCTTCACGCCCTGCCTTACCTTGTATTGTTGTAATCACAATATGGTCCACAGCACGACCTAAATCATTATCAAATTGCTCTTCTTGCTCAAGATGATGCTTTTTCTGCAATGCTTCTATACGCTCTAAAGCCTTACCTTGAGGATTATAGGTTTCTTCTTCAGAGAACCAATAAGCATAAACTTCGGCAATTTCTTGCAACTGTTGAACTGAATAATAATGAATATATGACGGTTTTTCGGCAGTCAATTTTGCAATAAACACAGCCTTATACGTTTTATCATAGGCACGTGTTGCATCATAAGTTTGGTTAGCCAACAGCGCCAGACTCGAATCTAAATCTTGTACATCACTATGTAAGCCAACCGGATGTTCAGAAACATCACTCTGCCCAAGTTTTTCACTAAAGCCTTTTATGAAGTTTTCAAATAGCGAACCTTTGCTTGCTTCAGCAACTGATTTAGCTTGTTTAAGCTGCTGCTGGTCAATTGAAGTTGCTTTACCATAATTTAGAATTTGCATGTCTGCTTTAATATTAAAGCGATGGTTAAATTCAGCTGGTGTATATGCAACATCGTAATCTGCGTTGACTAAACGGCCTTTTTCATCAAGTCCAACATCAATCGTAATTGGATTTCTTTGTTTTGGTAAAGCTTGATCAATCTCTGCTTTATGTTTTAACCATAAAGCTTTGAATGCATCATCATTCACAAACTGGTTCTGATCATAAGCTGCAAAAGTTTGTTTTAATGCAGCTCGACGAGCTTTAATCTGAGTTTTTTCGGTATTTACAGCGCTCCGATCAAGTACATCAATACCGTAAATTTGGCAGTAATTAATATCGCCTAAGGCAACTGGTTTATTAAGAGCCTGTAATTCAACACACTGATCTTCTGTAAGTGAAGCGACTTCTGCGGCTTGCTCATCATCTGCTACAGCAACGTCTTCGGCTTGAGCTGAATCAGGGACTGCCTCTGCTGCTGCCACATCTTGAGCTGCACTTGCTTGGTCTTCATCACCTTCTTCAGAAGTCAATGTGTTGCCAAAATGAGCATTAATAAGTGAATAAAGTTGCTGACTGACAGCTGCGGCATCCTCAGAAGAAACTTTCTGCCCCTTAGCGCTGCCCGCTTTTTTCTTAGCTTCCGAAGCAGCTAATTCTGTTGCTATAGATTCAGCAATCTTTTGGTCGTCAAACCCTAAAACACTTTTTTGCAAATATTTTTCATTAACTTGACCATAAAGTTCCGATTGCAGCAATAACTCTTCAACCGTATCTTTTAATCGAATTTTCTCTACAATTCCGGCTTTACGCTCAGCATCACTAACGGATAAACGTTGTAAATTTTGTGGTTCAGCTAAACGATAAGACACAGCACCAGAAGCTTTTGCATATTCAACAAACTTCTTCATATCGACGTTTGTAAACAGATTTTTATACTTTGAAAAATCGACATACGCCAAGTTATTTTGATTGTCTTTATTGACCAGATAAGGCATTAATCCGAAATAATTAACGTAAAACTTATAGTCTTTCAGATCAAGTACCATTGGCAATTTTGCCTGTACCAATAAGGTCGGTTTCTCATATCTTGCAGTGAGATTGAAAGACCCCATTTTTTGACGGTAATGAACTGAACCATCGTAACTAAATTGGAGATCATTTAATAAATTTATTAATACGGCATTTACTTTTTCTGAACGTGATTCGTCAGATATACCCGAAACAGATTGCTCATTTGCAATTGCGGCATAAAGCGCCTGCTTCTGTTTTTTATTCAAATTAGTTTTTTGTTCACGTAAATATTGATCTACTTTTTTTTGCACTCCAGCATCAAGCTGAGCCATTTTCTCTACAGCGCTTATTTTCTTGGGCTGATTTGAATCAACATTAACTTTAAAATGCCCACGGTAGTCATAGCTTGGGTATTCATACATTGCATTCATACCCTGAATGACTTTTTGATCTAAGTTGGCAGATGCCACTGATGGACGTAGGTTATGCTGCGCACACGCGGTCAAACCCAAACTAAATAAACATAAACTGAGATATTTTAAATGCATAACCTTTTTTAAAACCTTATAGCTTTATCTTTTTAGCAAAACTTGCTAAAAATAAAAAATAGTTGTTTTTTCACATAAAAGTATAAGTCCTGAATGTAGCAGAAAATGTATTTTCAGGTGTATTTATTTTCGACAAAATTCGCTTTTCTGACATTTCTTTCAGATGTGATTATCATTGTATTTTTATCAGGTGAGTGAATAATCAAATCATCGATTCAGATAATCCCACAATGATTCAAAATTAGGATTAAAGCCATGCCAGCATATAAAGCCCCGCTACATGATATTCGTTTCTTAATGAATGAAGTATTAGATTACCCTGCTCACTATAAAACTTTATCAAATGGTGAAAATGCAGATCCAGATACAGTTGATATGATTCTTGAAGGTGCGGCAGATTATTGTGAAAACGTATTGTCGCCACTTAACCAATCTGGTGATGAAGAAGGTTGCCATTTTGACAACGGCGAAGTCACTACGCCAAAAGGCTTTAAAGAAGCTTATGACCAATTCGTAATGGGCGGTTGGCAAGGTCTTTCTTATCCAGAAGAATTTGGTGGTCAAGGCCTGCCAATGTCATTAAATCTGATTAAATCGGAAATGATGGGTACTGCAAACTGGTCATTTACGATGTACCCTGGCTTAAGTTCAGGTTGTATGAACACCATCTTGCAATTCGGTACCGATGAGCAAAAACAAACCTATATGCCTAAACTTGTTGAAGGGACTTGGAGCGGCACAATGTGCTTAACCGAACCTCAATGTGGTACAGACTTAGGTCAAGTTAAAACTAAAGCTGAACCTCAAGCAGACGGCACTTATAAAATCTCTGGTACAAAAATCTTCATTTCTGCCGGTGAACATGACTTAACTGAAAATATTATTCACATCGTACTTGCACGTCTTCCAGATGCTCCTGCTGGTACTCGTGGTATTTCATTATTTATCGTGCCTAAATTCATCCCTACTGCTGATAGCGGTATCGGTGAACGTAATGCTGTGACTTGCGGTTCAATCGAACACAAGATGGGCATCCGTGCTTCTGCAACTGCGGTACTCAACTTTGATAATGCCACTGGTTATTTAATCGGTGAAGTTAACAAAGGTCTACACGCAATGTTTACCTTCATGAATACAGCACGTATTGGTACTGCTGTTCAAGGTATTGCACACGCCGAGTTATCTTTCCAAGGTGCGTTACCTTATGCGAAAGATCGTATGTCTATGCGTGCGCTTTCGGGCAAGAAAGATCCAGACAAAGTTGCTGATGCAATCATTCATCATGCTGACGTGCGTCGCCTGTTGTTGACTCAAAAAGCAATTGCTGAAGGTGGCCGTTCAATGATCTATCATGCTGCAAAACTTGCAGACAAAATGACAGATGCATTAACACGTGGCGACCAAGCTGCTTACGAAGACTACGATGACAAACTTGGTTTCTACACACCAATTTTAAAAGGTTTCTTGACTGAACTTGGTTTAGAAGCTGCAAACAACGGTATGCAAGTTTACGGCGGCCATGGCTACATTAAAGAATGGGGCATGGAACAAATCGCTCGTGATGCTCGGATCTCAACGCTATACGAAGGTACCACTGGCATTCAAGCACTTGACTTGATTGGTCGTAAAGTGTTGCTTAGCTCAAAAGGCAAAGTGGTTCGTGACTACACTGCTGAAATTTTAAAATTCTGTGCTGCGCACGCACGTAATAAATACTTACGTCGTTTTGCTTGGGACCTAACTAAGCTTTGTGCTCAGTGGAATACTTTAACTGTTCGTATCATGCTTGCTGCACGTAAAGACCGTGATATCGTATCTTCTGCTTCTGTAGACTTTTTAATGTTCTCTGGCTACGTGATGATGGCTTACTTCTGGGCTCAACAAGCAGTCATTGCTTCTGAGAAACTTGAAGCAGGTGACGGTGCAGAAACACCTGAATTCTATAAAGCAAAAATCAAAGTTGCAGACTTCTACTTTGACCGTATGTTGCCTCGTACCCAAGGTCATGCAGAATCGATGGTGACAACCTCTCGCACATTAACATCATTACCAGTTGAACACTTCAGCTTCGACTACTAATGATTTTTAAATAGACAAACAAAAAGAGCGCAATTCATATTGCGCTCTTTTTTATTCAAGTAAAATTAAATATTTATTCTTTAGTTAAAACATAACCCTTGTTTGGAACAAAATAATTTTGCTCTAAAAATTCACGATTTTTACCATAATCGCTATAAAACAGTTTTTCCAGATTCATAACCAATCTTTTGTTTGAATCAAAATTAAAATAAAAATTAACTTTAGATAAAGGACATTGAATCGTTAACTCATGCTCTTTTTCATCTACCTTCCAATTTAAAGAAGGACACAATTCATTTACAGCGGCACTTTTCGCCCCATCTTTACTTCCCACACGACCAAAATGAATAACATTCCAATAAGCCGATCCATTAGGTAATAGATTTAAAATGTACTCAGCTTCGCCCGACTCACAATCGGCAAAAGCATCCTCACATGAAATTCGGGTGTGATATCGCCCGACATATTGCAATAAAGTTCCGCTTAACTTTTTGGTTTGATCTAAGTTTTCTTCAGGTAAAAAAGTACGTCCTGCTACATAATCTAATGTTTTTGTAGATGTACTATTTTTTATTAAATTTTCTTCATGTGTCGAATTAGAACTTGTACTAGAGTGATCTTTTGAGTTGGTATGGCTGATGTCGCAAGCACCAAGTGTCAGGCACATCATAGCCCCTAAAACTAAATGCTTAACTAAAAACCTAGACCGCTTCAAAGACATATACATTATTCACAGATAACAGCAATAGCCATGTTTATATTCATTTTTCAGGCCTAATCAAATGCTGCAAGAAACCTTTAAGCCCTGAAAAGGTGCATTTTAGTTGATGTTGGTTTCCTTCATTCTAATCCTTTACATATTTTAACCATTTTACTTCTGCGAGGACTTTAAACCTTTTATTTCGCCTCCATATTTTTATTAAGCAAGAGCGCAATAGCTTCTTGTAATTATTTATCTTTAAGGAGAATTAGATGGCCAGTTCTGGTTTATATCGCTCGAACCGACACAGCATGATCGCCGGTGTAATGGGTGGTATTGCTGAACGTTTTGGTTGGAACGTGACTTTATTACGCATCATTTTTGTTATTATCTCAGTTATGAGTGCGGCCTTTCCAGGAATTTTAGTTTACTTAGTTTTATGGTTAGTCATTCCGAAAAAACAGCCAGAACATATTGAAGGCTATAGCTCCTCCGTTCGAACAGTAAATGAAGAACGAGTACGCTAATTAATAACTTTGGTCGCTACGGTTGCATCCCCTAATCAACCGTAGCTTTTTTTTATTCTAAAAATTATAGCTTTCGATTTAACTGTTGCTGTAACGCAGCAATCATATCTGCACGGCTAATCATTCCAATGAGTGTCCGTTCTTCAACTACTGGAATATAGTTAAACGATTTTTCCACAAAATACGGCACCAGATCTTGAATAGGCTGTGTTGGTAGCACCGTAACCACTCGACGACTCATAATTTGTTTTACATAGTGCTGCCAAGAGTTTCTTGGGTCGGCTGCACCTTTAAACCACTCAACAACTTCATATAACGCTAAAGTTCCCACTAAATGATTTTCAGCATTAACCACAGGTAAGCTCATCAAGTTCACTTGTTTAAATTTATCGAGTACCTGATGAATGTCGTCATCTTCATGTAGTTTGATGACATCACGGCTCATAATATCCTGACAGATATATTGATTTACCATGCGCTCATTGGCATGTTCTTGAGCTTCTAAAATAATCTTTTCTAAGTCGTACTGACTAATATCTAAAAGTTCAATGTGATGCCCTAATGCGTACTCAATATCTTTCGGCTGAATTGATACTTTTTGAGTCGGTGTAGGGTCTTTACTGCGGTCATTAAAATGAGCAGTAACCGGATAATGCCGCCCAATTAATCTATTAAAAAAGACGGCGAAACCGAGTAAAAGAAGCGAGTTGAGTAAAACTGGATAAAAAATAAAATAAAATCCTAATTTATGAATTGCCGCCCCACCTAATACAGCCGTAATTGCTACAGCGCCACTCGGTGGATGTAAAGAGTCGGTGGTCATCATTAAAAATATGGCAAAGCCCACTGCGACACTAAAAGCGGTGGTTAAATCAGGAATCCACTGCGCACAGGCAACACCAATAATTCCAGCTAAGGTATTACCAACAATCACATTCCATGGTTGAGCCAAAGGGCTGGTCGGCACAGCAAACAATAGAACAGATGAGGCACCCATTGGAGCGATGTACCAAGCATTAATTCCACCCAGAACATACCAGCTAATT
The DNA here is from genome assembly GCF_054823985.1 of Acinetobacter sp. GN11. Taxonomy (NCBI): domain Bacteria; kingdom Pseudomonadati; phylum Pseudomonadota; class Gammaproteobacteria; order Moraxellales; family Moraxellaceae; genus Acinetobacter; species Acinetobacter sp. GN11. The sequence goes on from NZ_JRVL01000013.1 coordinate 14,556, forward strand.
AAGGAAGAAATTGCTAAACCACACAACGCTCCGATACCGCAAAGTAACCGTTCCTTTAAAGGTAAAACCTTAAAATTTGGCTTTAAAATCTGTAACCATTCTGGCTGTATAACACTCACAGTACACCTTTGGGGATATGCCGTTATTTATAACGGGCAAAAGTATACGCCCAAAGCTACATAAAGTGCATTTAAATTATATCTTTAAACAACAAGAAAACTTATTGAAAATAATCTTTATTATTTTAAAACTTTAATATTCCATCAATTTTTCATTCAAATAACGCCAATAGCGCTTTGGCAAATATTGCACATGAAGTTTTATATTTTGGCGTTCTGTAATATTTACGCTGTTAAAATAATCTTTCCAAAGCTGGTCATATAAAACTTCTTGTTCATCCAGCTCAAGCTGAAAGCTTTGACTCATCCCATTTTTTAAATTACGGTCGACTTCAGAAGCTTCAAGTGAAACTTCATGTATTTCACGTAAATCATAATAAATTCCAAACTTACGTTTTTCGTCATAAATCAACCAGCGTTGGTCTTGATATCGCCGTTTAAAATGGGGCTGAATAAGCGGTAAAACATTAAAATCAGGACGTACTAAACTTAAAAAAAGCTCATCTTTAGTTTTCTTAAAACGAATAAAAGCTTCCATTCGATGCTTTTCTCGCCCGACCTTTTTCGTCCACTGAGCAATCGCCAAAACACTAAGATTTGAATAATCTTTTTCTACGGAAAAATGACTACTAAACACATAAATACAGTAATTAAATAAATGCTGATAGGCGTCTAAAGATTCAGATAAATAAGCAAAATAAAATTGTTTTAACGAAGAAGATGAAAGCTTTTTTTGCAGTGCAGACCAAACACGCTCGGCATGTTGCTCATTATTTGAAACCTCAATTTTATCAGCAAATAAGCCATGTTGAGCCGCATCATTCAAACAGAGTCTGACCTGCAATTCTTTAAATTGAAATGCACGAAAAACACAGCTCAGTAGTCCCACCATTGAACCATCAAAATAGTAAGCCACTTCCTCATTAAACATGACTAAAACCCAAGGCTTAATTGCGGCGAAAGCTGCTGCACATATTTCGAGGAACCCTGCGTTAAAATCTGCTGCCGAATAAAACTTGATGATAGTTCTTTTTGGAATTTTGGACTGTCTTCACAGCGAATAAAGAATTTTGCACGTTGGTAAGCCACGCCTAGTTTCTTAAGTAAATCGATATGGATTTTTCCAAAACGGCGAGCCTGCACAATTTTCTTAGCCGATTTCACCCCAATGCCCGGTACACGCAAAATCATTTGATAATCTGCACGATTTAAATCTACTGGAAACTGTTCAGGATGCCTTAATGCCCAGCTTAATTTTGGGTCTACATCAAGATCTAAGTTTGGGTGTTTTTCATTGACGATTTCATTGACCTGAAAACCATAAAAACGCATGAGCCAATCACTTTGATAGAGTCGGTTTTCCCGCAGTAATGGCGGTGCAGAACCCACTGCTGGCAAGTAATTATTTTCGGTATTAATTGGGATATAGCCAGAGAAATAGACGCGTTTGAGTTTAAATTCTTTGTAGTGCTTGTCTGCCATAAACAAGACATCTTGATCTGACTCCTGATGAGCACCCACCACCATTTGGGTGGTCTGCCCTGCTGGCACATATTTCGGTACATGCTTAATAATTTGACGTTCGTCTTTAAGCTGGATGAGCCTGTCACGAACCAAACCTAAATCTTTTTGTACTTCTTGATGTGATTTTTCCGGTGCAAAAGTCTTTAACCCAATTTCGGTCGGCATCTCTAAATTAATACTCATACGGTCAGCATATAAACCTGCTTCATGAATAAGTTCAGGCGATGCTCCCGGAATGGTTTTTAGGTGAATATAGCCATTAAAGTTTTCTTCAAGGCGCAACTTCTTCACGACTTGAAGCATACGCTCCATCGTATGATCCGCCGATTTAAAAATGCCCGAGCTTAAAAATAAGCCTTCGATATAATTACGGCGGTAAAAATTAATGGTTAAATCTACAACCTCTTGCACCGTAAATGCTGCGCGCTGGACGTCATTAGAACGACGTGAAACACAGTAAGCGCAGTCAAAAATACACACATTACTAAATAGAATTTTTAAGAGAGATACACAGCGGCCATCTTCGGTATAGCTATGGCAAATTCCTGAATGGCTGGCATCACCTAGACCTTTATCTTTGTTTTTACGGTCACTGCCACTTGATGAACAAGACACATCATATTTAGCAGCATCAGCAAGAATCTGTAGTTTTTCTCGAATGCGATCAGACATATCAAACGACCTAAGGAAAACAAAGAATATCGTTTAAAAATTAACATTATATGATTTAAAAATTAAGATCGATTAAGATGTTACGCGTCATGATATGACGTGACAATCCCCCGAAAAATAAAACGGAATATCGCAATTGAGCAAATAAGCTGTGATATAAAAAGAGGTTCGCTTTTTTGTATGGGTACAACACCAATGCTGAATCCCATTTTTTCTTTTTTTAAACTTCTCATTCGTAATTTAAATGTAAATGAAGATCAAATTTGGAGATGTTTGTCATTGACTACACCTCTCTATGCTTCCATCACTATTTATATCTTTTTTCTTATTTTTATGTTTTACCCCAACATTATTAGATTTGAACTGCCTGATTTTAACTTCATCTTTCAATTCGGATTATTTATTGGATTCTTACTCCTTATCTACTACATCTTCGTATTTTTTCCTGCCATTTTTATTCAACTTAAATTACATAGGTATCATCGGATTAATTTTTTTACCGTCATTCTAAGCGCGCTGTTTCTTACGTACGTCATTCCAACCTTACTTATGTTGATATTCGCACCAGTAGAACAGTTTGAATTCTTTGTGATTGAATTCTTCTATGTATTAGGTCCATTTTCGTTAACCTATGCCATCATCTATTGGATATTACTGCTCAGAGCAGATCTCAAACAGCATTTAAAAAACAGGACGTAATCCCCCAACTAGCCTTTGCCACTCACCACCAAAATCCTTATACTTAACCACAATTTTTGTTTGATTCCAGTGGATGCACCATGAGTCGTGCTATATCGCATATTGATACATTTCAGGGCTTAATTCTTGCCTTACAAAACTATTGGGCGGAGCAAGGCTGCGTCGTATTACAACCATATGATATGGAAATGGGTGCAGGGACATTCCACACTGCAACTTTCTTACGTGCTTTAGGGCCTGAAACTTGGAATGCTGCATACGTTCAACCTTCACGTCGTCCAAAAGATGGCCGCTACGGTGAAAACCCGAACCGTTTGCAACACTACTACCAATTCCAAGTGGTGCTTAAGCCAAACCCAGACAACATCCAACAGCTTTATCTCGATTCTTTAAAAGCAATCGGGATTGATACGCTTACTCATGACATCCGCTTCGTAGAAGACAACTGGGAATCTCCGACGCTAGGTGCTTGGGGCTTAGGTTGGGAAGTTTGGCTTAACGGTATGGAAGTGACTCAGTTCACTTATTTCCAACAAGTCGGTGGCGTTGAATGTTACCCAGTAACAGGTGAAATCACTTACGGTTTAGAACGTCTAGCGATGTACCTTCAAGGTGTTGACTCGGTTTATGACCTTGTTTGGACGAAAGGCCAATTTGGTACTGTGACTTACGGTGACGTATTCCATCAAAATGAAGTTGAGCAATCGACTTATAACTTTGAATACGCTCCAGTTGAAAAACTATTTGAACTGTTTGATTTTTACGAATCAGAAGCAAACCGTTTGATTGAAGCAAAACTTTCTCTTCCTGCTTATGAGCAAGTTGTTAAAGCATCTCATACCTTTAACTTGCTTGATGCACGTGGCGCAATTTCTGTGACTGAGCGTCAACGTTACATTTTACGTGTACGTACTTTAGCGCGTGCTATTGCACAAAGTTATGTACAAGCACGTGCAGAACTTGGCTTCCCAATGGCAGAACCACACTTGCGTGATGAAGTATTGGCACAGCTAAAAGCACAAGCTGAAAGTGAAGCAGCAAAGGCGGAGAAAAACTAATGAGCAAACATACTGTTTTATTCGAACTTGGCTGTGAAGAGCTTCCACCGAAAAGCTTAAAAAACTTACGCGATGCATTACAGGCAGAAACGGTAAAAGGCTTAAAAGATGCTGGCTTAAATTTCGCATCTATCGAAGCTTATGCAGCTCCACGTCGTTTAGCGCTTAAAATTGTTGATATCGATGCTGCTCAAGCTGATACACAAAAACGTTTTGACGGCCCTGCTGTTCAAGCGGCTTACGATGCAGAAGGCAAACCAACTAAAGCACTCGAAGGCTTTATGCGTGGCCAAGGGATTACTGTTGATCAACTTTCTAATTTCCAAGCTGGTAAAGTTGAAAAAGTTTGCTATTTAAAAGATGTGAAAGGTCAAAGCCTTGATGCTTTACTTCCACAGATTTTACAAACTGCGCTAGATAACTTACCGATTGCTAAGCGCATGCGTTCTGCTGCAAGCCGTACCGAATTTGTACGTCCAGTGAAATGGGTTCTTTTACTCAAAGACGACCAAATTGTTGACGCGACTATTCAAGATCACAAAGCTGGTAATGTGACTTATGGTCACCGTTTCCATGCACCTGAAGCTGTGACTTTAGCGCATGCAAATGACTATTTAGCTGCTTTAGAAAAAGCTTACGTTGTTGCAAACTTTGAAAAACGTCAAGCAACCATTCAAGAACAAGTGAAAAAGTTAGCTGATGAAGTTAATGCAACTGCTATTGTTCCAAGTGACTTACTTGATGAAGTAACAAGCCTCGTTGAATGGCCAGTTGCTCTTCGTGCAAACTTTGAAGAGCGCTTCCTTGCTGTTCCTCAAGAAGCCCTTATTACGACTATGCAGGACAACCAGAAGTATTTCTGTTTGATCAATAACGAAGGTAAATTACAGCCTTACTTCATTACTGTTTCAAATATTGAGTCTAAAGATCCGATTCAAATTATTGAAGGTAATGAAAAAGTTGTTCGCCCTCGTTTGTCTGATGCTGAATTCTTCTTCTTACAAGATCAAAAGCAACCGCTTGCATCTCGTAAAGAAAAACTAGCAAACATGGTATTCCAAGCACAGCTTGGTACGCTTTGGGACAAATCAACACGTATTGCAAAACTTGCTGTCGCATTATCTGCAATCACTGGTGCAAACCCAGCCGACGCTGAAAAAGCTGCGTTACTTGCTAAATGCGACTTAACATCTGAGCTTGTAGGTGAATTCCCAGAACTTCAAGGTATTGCGGGTACTTACTATGCACGCATTGAAGGCGAAAACACTGAAGTTTCAGAAGCTTTAGGCGAACAATATTTACCAAAATTTGCTGGTGATGTCTTACCTAAAACCAAAACTGGTACAACGATTGCCCTTGCTGACCGTTTAGATACTCTTGTTGGTATTTTCGGTATTGGACAAGCACCAACAGGATCTAAAGACCCATTTGCTCTTCGTCGTTCAGCAATTGGTATCTTACGTTTAATCATTGAAAATGAATTAGATGTAACGATTGAAGAGTTAGTTAACCTTGCACTTCAAGGTTATGGTGATATCGTTAAAGACCACGACAAAACTCGTGCTGATGCTGTTGCATTCTTGGAAGGTCGTTACCGTGCTAAGTATGAAGACCAAGGCGTTGCTGTTGACGTACTTCAAGCTGTTCAAGCACTTGCACCAAAATCTCCACTTGATTTTGACAAGCGCGTAAATGCTGTAAACCACTTCCGCGCATTACCTGAAGCTGCCGCACTTGCTGCTGCAAACAAACGTGTTGCTAACATTCTTGCAAAAGAAGCTGCGCCAGAAGGTTCCGTAGTCGAAGCGAACTTGGTTGAAGATGCTGAAAAAGCATTATTTGCTGAGCTTCAGGCAGTTACACCTGTGGTTGAACCATTACTTGCAACAAAAGACTACACTGCTGCACTCTCTAAGCTTGCAGCACTTCGCGCACCGATTGATGCATTCTTTGATGGCGTAATGGTAATGGCAGATGATGCTGACCTGAAAGCAAACCGTTTACGTTTATTGGCTCAGTTGCGTAACTTGTTTACTGCTATTGCTGATGTGAGCGTGTTGCAGGGTTAAAATTATATAGAAA
>NZ_JRVL01000126.1:0-1780 GCF_054823985.1 Acinetobacter sp. GN11
ACGGGAGAGGGACACCCTCGGGTGTGCTGGTTAAATCTTTCACCAGTCTGCTAACCCTCTTTCGTTCTGCCACCATAATTCTTGATTAATGCTTTGGCAGAACTCCCCATATAAAGGAGTTGGCTATGCATTTTATTTTTATACCTCCAGACTAGTCTTTAGTGCGGTTTGATGACCTTTGGGTTTTCAAGCATTAGCTCATCACGACCAAAAAATCATATCAACAATAAAACTTGAGATGCGCTGAGGCAGTCTTTCGAGGGCCTTTGCATGCCTTTTTTGCTTAAAATAAGAGCCTAGGCAGTTTTATCTCATTGAGACACAACAAGAACTTATTTTTATAACGGTAAAACTATGCAACATTTAGATCTCCCATTTCGTGCTTTAAGCGTGCTTCATTCTGCAAGATATCTCTTTAATAATTATGGTTTTCACAAAGTCGGGGTGGACCGAATTATTGAAGCAGCAAAACTCCCCAAAGCTACTTTTTATAATTACTTTCACTCAAAAGAAAGACTCATTGAAATGAGCTTAACTTTCCAAAAGGATGGTTTAAAAGAAGAGGTGCTTTCAATCATTTATGTTCAGAAAGGCTTAACCGTAATTGAAAAACTCCGCAAAATTTACTTCTTACATGCAGATTTAGAAGGCCTTTATCATCTGCTATTTAAAGCTATTTTTGAAATTGAAAAGCTTTACCCAAAGGCCTATCAAATAGTGGTTGAGTACAGAAACTGGTTCATTAGCGAGATTTATAGACTGCTTTTAACAAAGAACTCAGAGGCCCGAAAAGAAGATGCACATATGTTTTTATTTGTGGTGGACGGGGCTATGGTTCAGCTTTTAGGTGAAAACAGTGTGGATGATAGAGATGTGTTATTGGAGTATTTCTTAAGGAATATCGCGATGGATTAATAATATATAAATGTGCATAGTTATAAGCAGCAAAGGTTTAGTTATTCTTAATAAAACTCTTATTTTAACTCCTTAAGTTGATATAAATTATAAAATTAAAATAAAGAAAATGAGAGTGGCTCCTGTATTTAAAATAGCAGGGGCTTTGCTTTTATAGGGGGGTGACAATAATTTAGATAGATTTTATCAGTAGAGCTGTAATTCATGCTCTACTCATTTTTTCAATGATATTTTAATTCTTCTACAAAACACCTAAAACTATTAAATTGATATATTAAGCGGCGGAGCACGCTTGAGTTTCTTCAAAATTAATAAGCTTTGTTATATAAGACCATGTTTGTTCAGAATTAATTTTTGATTTATTTATTGTGCCATCAATAATGATGCCATCAATAATATTAAGGAAAAGACTGGTAAGCGTATGGGCATCTTTGATTTCTAATTCTACACATATTGAGAAAACCAATTTGTAAATCCATTCTCGATATTTATTAACCTGATTTTTAATAGATGGGTACAATTGTAGAACTTCAATGGTGGCTTTTTTAAATAAACAACCATTGAAATCGTCTGTATTAATCCAGTCAATATACCATTTGAAAATGTTTTCAAGTCTAATTAAGGGGTTGTTAATATTATTAATTTTTTCTGATATTGAAGATTGGATTTCTAAATTTCTTTCATGAAGGCACTCTTCAATTAAGTTTTCTTTAGAAGAAAAGTACTTATAAAAAGTCATTTTTGCCACATTGGACTCAGCAATAATCTTATCAACACCAACAGATGTATAGCTTTTCTGGTTAAAAAGGGATGTTGCTGTTGTTATAATATTTTCTCTTTTTGTCATCGGGTTCACCGTCGCGAA
>NZ_JRVL01000127.1:0-8552 GCF_054823985.1 Acinetobacter sp. GN11
TTTATTTCTAAATTTTAATCGTCATAAAACTGTCATTTACTTTTCACGCCCCTGTCACAAAGTTTGCCGATACTGCTTAGCAAGTTGGTGAGCTTTTGTAATTTTTTGTACATAAGTCAACTACAAAATAAATAGTTAACTAGGCATACGCCATTTTTAAATACCTTTTGGAGAAATCTCAATGAAGAAATTGCTACTCGCTGCCGCAGTTGCAACTTTGAGCATAAACGCGGTGCAAGCAGCGCCAACTTTGTATGGCAAACTGAATGTTTCTATTAACCAAGTTGATAATAAAAATTTCGATGGTAAAAGTGATGTTACCGAAGTTAACTCAAACGCTTCTCGCATTGGGGTAAAAGGCGAAGAGAAATTAACTGACAAGCTATCTGCTGTTTATTTAGCTGAATGGGCAATTTCTACTGATGGTTCAGGTTCTGATAGTGACCTTAGCGCTCGTAACCGTTTTATCGGTTTAAAAACTGAAGGTGTTGGTACTTTAAAAGTAGGTAAATACGATTCTTACTTTAAAACTGCTGCTGGTGGTAACCAAGACATCTTTAATGACGATACACGTTTAGATATTACTAATATCATGTACGGTGAAAACCGTTTAGATAACGTGATTGGTTTTGAATTAGACCCTAAATTATTAGCTGGTTTAACTTTCAACATCATGGCTCAAACTGGTGAAAGCACCTCAGATAGTAAACAAGGTGAAACTGGTAAAGACAGCAAAAATAATAGCTTTGACTCTGTGTCAACTGCGCTTGGTTATGAAAACAAAGACCTTGGTTTAGCAGTTGCTGCTGCTGGTGACTTCGGTATTAAAGGTAAATATGCTGCTTACGGTCTGAAAGATGTTTATACAGATGCTTACCGTGTAACGGGTTCATATGACATCGCAAAATCTGGTTTTGTAGTAGGTGCTTTATGGCAACACGCAGAACCTACTGATGACTTAACTGCATATGGCCAAACATACAAAACAGATGGATCAGTTGATAAGGCTGGTAAAGCTTACCGTGATTTACAAGAAGAAGCATATTCAATAACAGCTGCTTATAAAATCCCTAATACTAAACTTAAAGTGAAAGCAGAATATTCTTCTGCTCAAACACAAGTAAGTGGTCTATCAGATCGTACAATTGACTTGTACGGTGTAGGTCTTGATTACCAAATCAACAAACAAGCTCGTTTCTATGGCATCGTTGCTCAACAAAAACGCGACTGGTTGAATGATGATGACAAGCAAACTGTTGTAGGTACTGGTATCGAATATAACTTCTAATTAGTTATCTTTGATTCATATCTAAAATAAAAGGGCTAATGCCCTTTTATTTTATTGTGCAGATTAAAAAGCCGATATTTTTATATCGGCTTTTTAAGTTTGTAGCTTATTTTAAAAAACCACTTACAAGATTCATCACATTTTGAATGTCTTGGTTTGCTTCTTGATGATCGGTACTGTCACCCTGAGGTGTTAATGAGTCAATGATTTGAGGTAAGACTGAAGCAATTGCACCGTAAACTTGCTCTTTTGGAGCTTGAGCTTGCGCAGCAACTTGTTCAATGTCGGCTGGATTAAATAGACTTTGTAATTGCTGAGTAGGAACCTCACTATTGCTTTGATTTGGGTCAACCCAGCTTTGAACTTGGTTACCTAAACCCGCACCTTTTAACTTTTCTAAAGCAGCCTGCAAACCACCTTGTTGCTGAACCCAACCTAAAATTAAAGGCACCACTGCAATTAATAAACTTTGTACACCACCACCTGCTTGAGGTGCATTATTATTGCCAGTCACTTGACCCAATACAGAACCTAATACTCCTCCAAGGCCCCCTTGAGCGCCAGAAGAAGTATTACCCCCCATTTGTCCAAGTACTGAACCTAAAATTCCGCCCAAACCGCCTTGACCTGATGCTTGCTGGTTCCCACCTAAAGCCTGCTGAGCCAGAACTTCAACAATGCTGCTTAAATTTGTCATGTGTAACTCTTATGTATGGTTTATACATGAGCATACGCGGATTCTTATTCAGACAGCAAAAGCCAAATTGTTAAATTTTGAAAGAGATTTAATGCTCTTTTACCAACGGAATTTATTCCAGTTTTCTGGGTTTGCCCAAAACTTTGAATTAAACCAATCTGGAACATGTTTATAGGTCAATATATTAAATTGCCATAGGGCAAAATCACTATCATGTGAAGTCTTATCAATCAGTTGAGTAAAGCCTAAAGAACGTAATAACTGTTCATCACTTCGTTTGCTCACCACAACAATTCGTTTTGCTAATAAATCTCTTAGTTTTACTAATAATTGTGATTTTTGAATATTACTGATGTTATGCATTTCATCGGTATCAAATAATACAAAACCCAAATCATAACGCTGAGTAAAAGGCAGACTTAAAAGCTCAGTTACGCTAAAATAGTGCCATTGAATTGCGTTATTCTGGTCAATTTTCTGACCAATACAAAGTGCAGTATGAATGGGCTGTTCTTTTGATAAATCGTCTAGCATAGAAGCGATGACATTTTGTTCAGCCATGACTGCAACCCTTAATTGAAAGATGTGAGTTTAAACTTTATGGAACTACAAGGCATTTGCCATAAAATGCATGCAGGCCTAAAAGATGCTAGTGTAACTGATCAACAGACAACCAAGGCAAATGTTGAATACAAATTTGTATTAGACCGTTCAGAAATTGATCTTCCTTTTAATTTAGGACAAGAACTAGAGATCGAATGGACAGGTAATATTTATTGCACCTCTTGTGGCACTAAAACACCAAAATCTTATTCTCAAGGTCACTGCTTTAAATGTTTTAAAACGAAAGCGGAATGTGACCTCTGCATTATGAAACCAGAAACATGCCATTACCACTTAGGTACATGTCGTGAAGATGACTTTGCCCACAATGTTTGTTTCCAGCCTCATATTGTTTATTTAGCAAATTCTAGCGCTTTGAAAGTTGGTATTACCCGCGTTAGTCATATGCCAGGTCGTTGGTTAGATCAAGGTGCAACTCAGGCCTTACCAATTATGAAAGTTGGATCACGTCGTTTATCTGGTCAGCTTGAAACAATGTTTGGTTCTTTAGTTGCTGACAAAACTGATTGGCGTAAACTCCTTAAGGGAGAAGCTGAACCTCTAAAACTAACTGAGCAACGTGATCAGTTAATCGAAGAGTTTGCACCTAAAATTCAAACGATTCGTGAGGAATTTAGCCAAAATCTTGAATTTAACGAAACCGTTGAATTATTAGAAGATGAGCTACCACGTGAGTTTGTTTACCCTGTTGAGCAGTACCCTGAAAAGATTAAGTCATTAAATTTGGATAAAACTCCAAAAATTCGCGGTGTATTACAGGGTATTAAAGGTCAATATTTAATTTTTGATATTGGTGTTATTAACATCCGTAAATATACAGGTTACCAACTGATTATACGTGCCTAAGTAAGTTTTAAAGCCCCTAAAATGGGGCTTTTTCATTAACATGATTAAGATAATCTGTTCCTAAATAGCCAAGCAGCTAAGGGTAAAGTTACTACTCCAAGTATGATCATTGGAATAAAGTTGAATTTGACTTGTGCAAAGCTCGCACCTTCCAAATAAACTCGTTGTACCAAGTTAATTCCAAACCTTAAAGGATTTGCATACGTTGCTATTTGTAATGCTTCCGGCATGTTTTCTACAGGAGTTAATAAACCTGAAAGCAACATCAAAGGCATAATTAATAAAAATGTAAAAAGCATAGCTTGTTGCATATTTAAAGATAAGGCCGAAATTGATAGGCCCACTCCGACTACAGCTATGTTAAAACTCAATAAACCAAAATAAAGCAGTCCAATAGAGCCATTCATAGGAATTTTAAACCAGAACAAAATGATCAATAAAATAATGGTTGATTGCATCAAGCCTACAAAAATTGGCGGTAAGGCTTTACCAATCATAATTTGTAATGGTGTATACGGCGTAACTAATAACTGATCGAACGTACCCTGCTCTCGTTCACGCGCAACTGATAAAGCAGATAAAAGCAATGTTTGCATCATACTTAATGCCGCAATTAATGAAGGCATTAGGCTCCAACGAGATTCCTGATTTGGGTTGTACCATGTTCTTGTTTCAAGGCTAATGGGCAAAGCTGTGTTAAATTTTTGCTGATTAAACTGACCAATAATTTTATTTAGATATGAACCAGCCACAACAGCAGTTGATGAGTTTCTGCCATCAACAATGACCTGTATAGGAGAGCTTTGGTTATTATTTAATTTGCTCTCGAAGTCTGAAGGAATCGTAATCACGACCAATGCCTGACGACTATCAATTACCTGTTTGATTTGATCTGTATATTGAAGTGTTGCAATCCGCTTAAAAATACCAGAGCCATCGAGCTTTGAGATCAGTTCATGCGAAACTTGCCCATTACTCTGATCTAAAATTGCATAGTCCACACGGTTAACATCATAAGTTGCAGCATAACCAAACAAAAGTGCCTGCATGAGGGCTGGTACAAATAGAATGACTCTATTTGCAGGGTCACTAAAAATGGTCAGGAATTCCTTTTTGACTAAAAAACTTAAATGTTTTAGCCAAGCGATTAGTTGCTGCCACATAACTTTATCTCAACCGTTTTTTCAGTGAAAAGTTCACAGCACATATCAAAACAACGATATATCCCAATAAAATACCGCATTCTTTAAACCATAACTTCCAATCATCACCTCCCATAAATAGGGTTTTAATTAAAATCATAAAATGCGTAGCTGGAAGTAACTGGCTAACAATTTGTACAACCAAGGGTAAATTTCGTGTATCGAAAACAAAACCTGAAAGCATAAGTGCAGGCATAAAACTTGCTAATAAAGCAATTTGACTCGCCTGAAACTGGCTTTGAGCAAAGCCTGATATGGTTAAACCAAATAATAACGAAACAATTAAATATAAAAATGAAGCTGATAAAATTGAGAATAATGAACCGCGAATGGGTACTTCAAAAATAAAATACGCAGCAATAATACAGATCACGATATCAATCATCCCGACCACAACATAGGGAATGAGCTTTGCTAATACAATTTCAAATGGCCGTACAGGCGTCACAAATAAGGCCTCTAGTGTTCCCCGCTCCCTTTCACGGGCAATGAGTAACCCCGTTAAAAATGCACCGATTAAAGTTAAAATTAATACCATTAAGCCTGGGACTAAAAACCAAGTACTGTTAGCAGATTCGTTAAACCATATTCGTTGTTCAATATTAACGGCGCTTGAAGTTGCTAATATTGGACTACGGTCAACTTGTATAGACGGCGCGGTAGCCAAAGCACCTGCGACATATCCTTCCAAAGCTGTTGCTATGGTGGTAGACGTACCATTTAATAACAGTTGAGCCTTTACGTTACCTTGTTGTGCCTGACTCGCGAAATCTGAAGGGAAATGCAAAATGGCATCAATCTCGCCATCTCGAATGGCCTGCTCTGCTTCAGGCAAATTATGAAATTGCTGACTCGTTAAATATTGCGAACCATTTAAACCCGCTAAAACCTGATTGATCTGTGGTGAAGACTGATCAACTACAACACCAACTCGTGCCTGATTTAAGTCAAAGGAAAGTCCATAGCCAAATAGTAAAATTAAGATGATAGGCAAAACCAGACCAATCCCGAGGCTGCTTTTATCACGAATGAGCTGCTTAGTTTCTTTACGAACTAGCGCTGTCAATCGATTCCAAAATGCAAAACTCATTGTAGCCCCCTAAACAGCATGCCTTAATGCACGCGCTTGTTCTACAATTGCTATAAAAGCCTCATTCATGTCACTGATATATTTATCTTTACTTGCTAATTCGCGTACTTGTTGGGGTGAACCTAAGGCTAATAACTTTCCTGCATCTTGTATGGCAATCCGGTCACAATATTCCGCTTCTTCCATAAAGTGCGTAGTGATAATGATGGTAATCCCCTGATTTGCCAGCTCACCAATGCTGTACCAAAATGAACGCCGTGCAAGTGGATCAATGCCACTAGTGGGTTCATCTAAAAATAAAATTTCCGGTTCATGTAGCAATGCAGCAGCCATAGATAAACGTTGTTTATAGCCACCTGGTAAATCACCACTTTTAATATGAGTTTTTAAATCGTATTGCTGTAACGCTTTATCAATTTGTTGTTTTAGCTTTTCGCCCGATAAACCATAGGCTCCACCAAAAAATTTAAGATTCTCTAAAACAGTTAAATTACTATAAAGTGCAAATTTCTGAGAGACATAACCTACGTTAGCCCTAGCTTCAGCACGAGCTGTCCGTAAGTTTTTACCAGCAACTTCCAAATACCCACTACTTGCTGGTAACAATCCACACAGCATTCGAAATGTCGTTGTTTTCCCAGCTCCATTAGGCCCAAGTAATCCAAAGATTTCACCGCGCTGCACATCAAATGAAGTGTTAGCGACAGCAGTAAAATCTCCAAAAGTTCTGACTAAATCTTTGACCACAATGATAGGTTGGTCTGATTCCAACTCATGATTTTGCAGTGAATCAAAAGCTCTTTCAGAAATAGATATTTGTTTTCGTTGCTTTTGATTCTGTTGTAATAACATCATAAAAGCATCTTCAAGTTCAGGTTCTCGTGTATTTGCTATTAGCCCCTGAGGTAAAGCACCGGCTGATAATTCTTTCTGGCGACTAATAAAACGTACTTGTTCACCTTTTAGAACAGCATCAATAATCTCTAGATGATTATCAAGTAATTGGCCTTGTATAGTCCGCGCTTTAATATTTGCAGGAGGTTCTACTTGCCATGTTTGCCCACGTGCTATTTCTTTTAATTGCTCTGGAGAGCCCTGCTTTAAAATTTTCCCCTCGTGCATGATATAAACTTGTGCACATTTTTCTGCTTCATCCATATAAGCAGTACTTATAATTACACTTAGGTTTTCTTCCTGAACAAGCTGTTCAATAATGATCCATAAGTCCCGTCTTGATAAAGGGTCTACACCAACACTAGGCTCATCAAGCAATAGTAACTCTGGGGGACGAACTAAAGTACATGCTAGCCCTAGTTTTTGTTTCATTCCGCCAGAAAGTTGACCCGCTAAACGTTGCGTAAATTGAGCAAGGTCTGTTATTTCCAATAAACGTTTAAATCGTTGATGACGAATTTCTTTTGGAACATCGTGTAAATCGGCATATAAATCAAGATTTTCTTGTACGCTTAAATCTTCATATAGTCCAAAGCGTTGCGGCATATAGCTAATACGGTCTTGTACAGCTTGTGGATTTTTACTCACGTCAATTCCAAGTACATTTAATGAACCCGAAGTGGCTTTATATAATCCTGCCATTAATCGTAATAAAGTTGTTTTCCCCGAACCATCTGGACCTACTAAAGCGGTAAGTTCTCCTTTATTGATTTGCATGTTTAAATGATCAATTGCAGTAATATCTGCTGTCTTTTTACTCTCAGCTTTAAAAATCATGACCAAATCATGCACATAAACCACTGTATTTTCATCGGTCATGGGCATTCTCACTTGAAGCAAGTGGAACTTTCACAGTAACTGGTTGCCCCATTTTTAATTGATCATTCGGATCATTTACATACACTCGGACTTCATAAACCAGGGTTGTTCTAATCTCTTCGGTCTGCACTGTTTTAGGGGTGAACTCTGCAACTGAAGATATATAACCAATTTTTCCATGAATAGGCTGATTAGGATAAGAATCACGAATGACTTGGGCAGTATCTCCCATCTTAATGGAACTGAGATTTTGTTCATTGACATATACACGTACCCATTTCGGATCGGTCAGTGCCAATGTATAAACGGCCTTTTGAGCAGTTGTCATATCGCCAATTTCTTGTAGACGTGCTCGGACCACTGCATTTACAGGAGATTTTAGTTCAGTCTGGGTAAGGTTATAGTTAATTAAATCTAAATTAGCCTGAGCGACTTCATATTGTGCTTTGGTCGCTTCACGATCTTCTTGTCTAGCGCCTTTAATTAATAATTCTAAATTGGCCTCTCTTTCCCGTACCACTGCTTGAGCACTTTGCTGATTACTTTTGGCATAGTCTAACTCTTGTTGGCTAATTGCCCGACCATCTGTGCTACTCACCAAAATTTGTAACCGTTGTAAGTTTTTATCCGTTTTATCTAACTCTGCTTGAGCAGAAGCCAATTGTGCTTTTGCTTGGGTAATTTCTTCAGGACGAGCTCCGACCTCTTGTTTAATAATTGCCTCTTGTTGCGCTTTGAGCTGTGCTTGCGCCTGCTTTGCCTGAATTTGTAATGCATTGGTATTAAGAGTAGCAAGTAACTGGCCTGCTTGAACTTTATCACCCTCTTGGACCATGAGTTTTTGAATACGGCCAGACTGTTCAAATGCAAGCGAAACTTGGCGAATATCAACATTTCCATGCAAAGTTAAAAAACTATCTGATTGTTCTTTATCATTATATTTCCAAGCCCAAAAGCCGATTATAGCCACAGCTATAATAACCAAAACACCGGCAATCACTTTTTTATTCATCTTATTGGCCTTTTTATTAA
>NZ_JRVL01000128.1:0-17321 GCF_054823985.1 Acinetobacter sp. GN11
TTAGAGGGTGTGTGTCAGGTGTTCATCATCATGTATTTTTTGAATATCGTTTTTAATTATTGATATATAAGTATTTTAATTTTACCTCTAAGCTGTAAGTTTGTTTGATGTTTGCTTTTTACCAAAAGATAAAAACTTATAAGGAAAAGTTATTTATAAAAACCTGATAAGCAACTCATATTTTTTTATTTTTCATTATAAAGCCGGCTGCATACCATGAGCTTATATTATTGAAAGATCATGAAATTATGAGCACAAAGACCAAACCGTTGATTATCACGGCAATTGTGGTTGTAGCAATTGTTGCATTTATCGTATGGCAAAATAAGAAAGACAATAATACAAGTGCTTCAGTTGGTGACAGCAAACCAGTCATCATTGCTTATCAAACAGGGGTTGACCCAAGCAAAGTAGCGCAGGCCAATGGGGAATATGAAAAGCATAGTGAACGTAACATTCAATGGAAAAAATTTGATGCGGGTTCAGACGTTGTAAACGCTCTGGCTTCAGGCGATGTTGTGCTTGGCAATATTGGATCAAGTCCACTTGCTGCTGCTGCGAGCCGTGATTTACCGATTGAAGTATTTTTAATTACTTCAAAACTTGGTGCATCTGAAGCATTGGTAGTAAGTAATAAATCAGGCATTAAAAGCCCTCAAGATTTAATCGGCAAAACTATTGCTGTACCGTTTGTGTCAACCACACATTACAGCCTTTTGTCCGCGCTTAAACACTGGAACATTCCAGAAGACAAAGTAAAAATTATTAACTTGCGTCCACCAGAAATTTCAGCTGCTTGGGAGCGTGGTGATATCGATGCAGCCTATGTGTGGGAACCTGCTTTAAGTAAAGCCAAAGCATCAGGCACAGTTTTAACCGATTCAAAACAAGTCGGTGAATGGGGTGCTCCAACTTATGATTTATGGGTTGTACGTAAAGACTTTGCAGAGAAAAATCCTGATTTCTTAAAAGCTTTTGTTAAAACCACACTGGAGCAACTTGAAAAATATAATCAAGACCCAGCGGTTTACGTTAAAGATGCCGATAACGTGCAAAAAATTGCGCAGTTAACGGGTTCTGATCCAAAAGATATCCCGCTTTTATTAAGTGGAAATATTTACCTCGACCATGCTCAGCAAAAACAAACTTTAGATGGTGAGTTTGCACAAAATATTTTTGATACAGCGAAGTTCTTAAAAGGTCAGGGCAAAGTCGATCAACTTAAAGCCGATTATAAAGGCAATGTGAATTCTTCATTTTTGCAGCCTTAAGGAGTTGTCATGAGTGTACTTGAAGCCAAACATATTCATCTGACTTTTCCTAAACAGCAAAAGCCAGTTCTACAAGACATTAACCTAACGATTGAAGAAGGTTCTTTAACCGTCATTTTAGGAGAGTCGGGTTGTGGTAAAACAACTTTGCTTAATATCTTGGCAGGGTTTCAAAAGCCGAGTTCAGGTGATGTGGTTGTAAATCATGAAGTGGTAAATGGACCAGATGTAACCCGCGCTGTCGTGTTTCAGGATCATGCACTCCTTCCTTGGTTGAATGTTGCAGATAATGTTGGCTTCGCTTTGCAGTTAAAAGGTTTAAAGCGCACGGATATCGAAGCACAAGTGAACGCAATTTTAAAAATTGTAGGTTTAAGTCACGTTGAAAAAGCCAATATCTGGGAACTTTCCGGTGGTATGAAACAACGTGTTGGTATTGCCAGAGCTTTGATTAGTCATGCGCCGTTTATTTTGTTAGATGAACCTTTTGCGGCATTAGACGCTTTTACACGTGAAAACATGCAGCAGTTAGTGCTCGATTTATGGATTCAACAAAATAAAAGCTTCTTTTTAATTACTCATGATATTGAAGAAGCATTATTGCTCAGCAATCAGTTAGTACTGATGACAGCGCATCCGGGCAAAATTGTAGAAACTCTACATCTCGATTTTGCTAATCGATATCGTCAGGGCGAGTCTATTCGCTCAATTAAATCGGACCCACAATTTATTCAGCTCAGAGAACAGTTATTTGAAAGTTTAAGAGCACAAAAGCAAAGCGGTAAGGAGGCGTTAACCACATGAGTACTAAAGATAACGTCTATGAATATGACAAAGCAGGGCTAAAACTTAAGCCAGATGTGCAAACAGAAAAAGCCTCGATTTTACTGTCATTTTTTGAGAAGCATCGCACTTTGGCGGTCAGCATAATTAGTGTGGGAAGTGTAGTTGCACTCTGGTTTCTCATTACTGCTTTGCATGTCGTACCTGAATTGTTTTTACCGAGCCCACAGGCAGTCTGGCAAAAATTTATATCGGTCAGCCAAGAAGGCTTTATGAAGGCAACTTTGTGGCAACACTTAGCAGCCAGTATCTCTCGTGTGTTTTTAGCCTTGATTGCTGCCGTGGTGATTGGTGTACCAGTGGGCTTATGGATGGGTCTGAACAAATGGGTTCGCGCTGTTCTAGATCCTTTGGTTGAATTATTACGTCCAATCCCACCGTTAGCTTATTTGCCCTTACTCGTGATTTGGTTCGGTATTGGCGAAACCACAAAAGTACTTTTGATTTTCTTCTCGATTTTGGCGCCTGTCATTATTAGTAGTGCGCATGGTGTGTTAAGCCATCAGCTTAATCGTGAACGTGCGGCATTGTCGCTAGGGGCAAGTCAGGCACAAGTATTTTGGCATGTCATTTTACCGACGGCGTTACCTCATATTATTACCGGTATTCGTATTGGTCTCGGGGTGGGCTGGTCAACATTAGTTGCAGCAGAGTTGGTTGCAGCGGACCGTGGTATTGGTTTTATGGTGCAATCGGCAGCACAGTTCTTAATTACCGATACGGTGATTCTGGGCATTATTGTGATTGCGATTGTCGCAGTTAGTTTTGAGCTGTTTTTACGTTGGTTACAAAAACAGTTTTCTCCTTGGTATGGTCAGCAGTTGTAGTAAAGAAGATGAATACAGTAGTAGCAAACTTAAATATTGAAGTGATCAAGCCTACCATTGGCGCAATTATTCACGATATTGATTTGAATGCGTTAAATGAAAAGACGACGCAACAAATCCAGCAGGCTTTGCTTGATCATCAGGTCATTTTTTTTCGAAAGCAACAATTAGCACCGCAAGCACAAGCAGACTTGGCACGTAGTTTTGGCAGCTTACATGTGCACCCGATTTATCCTTCAATTGAAGATGTACCTGAAGTGATGGTGCTCGACAGTTGGAAACAAGATTTGCGTGACAATGAACTTTGGCACACAGATGTGACTTTTAGTAAAAATCCACCTTTAGGTTGTGTGTTGCAAGCCATTAAAATTCCACCTGTAGGCGGTGACACGTTGTGGTCGAGCAATACTGCAGCTTTTAAAGGGCTTCCGCTTGAGTTACAGCACAAATTACGTGGCTTAACTGCAACACACGATATTCGTAAGTCTTTTCCACTTGAACGTTTTGCCCATAACGCAGAAGAACGTGAAAAGCTTTTGCAAACATTTAAACGTAACCCGCCAGTGGTTCACCCAGTTGTGCGTAGCCATCCGGTTACAGGTGAGCCTTTGTTGTTTGTAAGCGAGGGTTTTACCACTCGAATTAATGAGTTATCTGAACAAGAAAGCGAGCAATTACTTAATTTCTTGTTTGAACATGCAACCCAAGAGCAATTTCATTTGCGTTGGAAGTGGCAAGATGGTGATATCGCGATTTGGGATAACCGTTGTACGCAACATAAAGCATTATTTGATTATGGCGATGCTCATCGCATCATGCACCGTGCAACCATTAACGGTGATGTGCCATTTTATAAAAGTGAACAACAGCCAGAATTAGCTGAAGTTTAATTCTTTGGTTTTCAGCCGTTTCAATTCCAACGCAGCGTTTTGAGTTGGAATTGAAACAATAGCTCTTTAGCGCATTCCAAATCCTGACAATATGCCTGTGTAACTCTTTACAGGAGGTGAGGCCCAATCACCAACTTTGCTGGTTTTTAAATTTAACTGAACTAACATTTCAGCTTGTTTAACTGCTGCTGCAACGCCGTCAATAACAATCACTCCCAATTCGTTTTGTAGTTTTAGGCATAAATCACTCATACCTGCACAGCCCAAAACAATTGCATCGCTTTTATCTTCTACCAGTGCTTTTTTGCACTCATCTCGTATGGTTCGATAAGCATCTGAGTCAGGAAGCTCCAACTCTTCAACTGCGATGTGACAAGCTCGAACATTTTTACAAAAGGGCTGAGCCCCATAGCGATGAGCCAGATGCCAACTCATATTCACTGTGCGTTGTAAGGTTGTGACCACACTAAAACCAGTACTAACGTAACTTGCAGTTCTCATAGCTGCTTCTGCAATCCCAATCACAGGCGCTGAAGTCATTTCACGGGCAGCATAAAGCGCAGGGTCACCAAAACAGGCAATAACATAAGCATTTACACCTAGAAATTCACCTTGGCGAATTTCCTCCAGCACACCTACTGCACTTAATGCTTCATCATAATAACTTTCAATCGTAGCAGGGCCCATTTGAGGACTCACTGCAATAATTTGAGTACCAGAACCTGCGACTATCTTTGCTGATGCAGCAATTTTATCTGTCATGCTTTGAGTAGTATTGGGATTAATAATTTTAATTTTCATTGTACTTTTACCTTCGTCATTGCCGATTTAGCATGGGCAATCGGTTGGTTAAGAAATCGGTAAATCACAAAACCGAATCCCATCCCAATAAACCATGTGAAATTAGCAAGAGCAGATAATTGTGGTAACAGCACACATAGAATAGGAATTAATGAAGCTGGAATTAAGGCATAAAAGGCAGAGAGGTTATAACCATTTTTGTACCAATACAAACCTTTGGTATCTAAGGTATATAAATCATCTACTTCGATTTTTTGTTTTTTAACAAGATAAAAATCGGCTAGCAATACACCAAAAAGTGGGCCAATAAATGCACCTAAAATATCAATGGTGTAATGGATCACTTGAGGGTTATTAAACAAATTCCATGGGGTAATGAAAATCGAACCAACTGCTGCAATCATTCCACCCATGCGCCAGCTAATTTTGCTCGGTGAAACGTTGGAAAAATCAAAGGCAGGTGAAACAAAGTTAGCGACAATATTAATCCCGATGGTGGCAATCATTAAGGTTAAACTGCCTAAAATCACCACAAAGGTGTTATCAAGTTTGCCAACCATCTCGACAGGGTCTGTAATGAGCTTGCCGTAGACTGGAAGCGTTGCCGCAATACACACCACAGTAAGTAAAGAAAAGCCTAAGAAATTAATCGGTAGTCCAAGAAAGTTACCCATTTTAATGGCATTAAAACTTTTGCCATAACGAGAGAAGTCACCAAAGTTCAGCATCGGCCCTGAAAAATATGAAACAACAAGCGCAATAGCCCCAATCATGACAGGTACAACCGCAAAACCGTCGTATTGAACACCGCTCAAGTTTAAATCAATATTTTGCCAGCCAGCTTTCCAGATCAGCCAGACTGCCATCGCAAACATCACAACGTAGACAGCCGGACCTGCCCAGTCAATAAACTTACGAATGCTGTCCATGCCAGACCAAAAAACAATCGCTTGAAGTAGCCAAAGCAGCATAAAGCCAACCCATCCTAAATAGGAAAGCCCAAGAAAGCCGTAATTTGAAACATCGGCATAGACCGACCATTCTGGAAAGAACTTTAAAATGACCAATAAAAAGGCACTGGAGGCCAAATAGGTTTGAATGCCATACCATGCGACAGCAATAAGACCACGAATAACGGCAGGAATATTTGCACCAAGCACACCGAAGGTTGCGCGGCAAATAACAGGATAGGGCGTGCCAGTTTGTTGGCTAGACTTGGCAATGAGGTTTGTAAAAAACTGAACTATGGCAATGCCGATGAGTAAAGATAAAAGTACCTGCCAGCTATTGAGTCCTAGTGCAAAAAGGCTCCCAGCCATGACATAACCGCCGACACTATGAACATCAGACATCCAGAAAGCAAAAATATTATAAGCCCCCCATGTTTGCTTCTTTAAAGGAGCCAAGTCTTGATTTGTCAGTTTTGCATCATAAGAAGGTTTAATTATTGCTTCGGTATTATTCATCTTGAACACTCACTTCCTTAAAATGGAGGCACTTTCAGCAGCATTGTTGTTCTGTCTAAAAGAATGAAATTAAAATTGTGTACAATGTGATATTTAAATTGTGCACAATTTTAGTTGAGCAAAAGTTATGCCAAATTTATGAAGTAGCGCTTATGAGTCGTTTAAACTAGTATGGATTTTGGATATGCAGAGACAGATTTATAAAATGAGAAGTGCTTAATTTTTTATAAAAAGTAAGTAAATTTAGCTGTATAAGTGGATATTTAGAGGTCTAATATTGAATTATTCAGTTCAGCATAGATGGTGTGAAAACAAGAGCAATATTCCAAAACACTTAAGTTAAACTTACACTATTGTCATTAGATAAAGTTTTAAAAAGAGGGGCATCAATAAAAATGGAGAGATCAATGCCATCGAATGCACCAAAAAAAGCCGTAGAAATGAGCAATGATGAAATTGATGACCATATATATAACGCTATTGTAGATGCTATTTTAAATCGACAACTTGCCCCTGGCGCACGTTTAGTTGAAGCACCTTTGTGTGAAGCATTCGGTGTAACGCGAGGAGTGTTAAGACGTGTTTTCGTTAAACTTGCACATGATAAGGTCATCGAAATTCAGCCCAATCGTGGAGCACTCATCGCAAAACATAGTGCTCATGAAACAAAAGAGGTCTTTGAAGCACGCAGCATGCTTGAAATCGCTACTGTAAAAAAGCTAGCTCAAAAGTCACATAACCTAGATTTTAGTGAGCTTCGAGGTTTAGTAGATCAAGAGTCTCATGAGCGTTTAGCTGGCAATTGGGCCGAGTGGATTAAGCTATCAGGGCAATTTCATTTAAAGCTGATTGAAGCAAATCAAAATACGATTATGACCAGTTATTTGCAGACGCTTATTGCAAGGACTTCGTTATTAATTGGGTTATATGAAATTCCCAAACATAATAATTGTTCGGCAGATGAACATCGTGCAATTTTAAATGCCATTGAGCAAGGCGATGAAAAGCGAGCAACTCAATTGATGGAAGAGCATTTAGAACACTACGCGACGACATTTGTTGAAGAAGACAGCACAGCAACAGCAGAGCAAAATTTATTAAATTTATTTAAAAATAAGAAAATTGAAACCATTTAAACTAACTAAAAAATAATGGGCCAATTCTTCTGGAAAAGGCCCAGATTGGTTATTTTATAGGAATGATTTGATGCGTTAAAAAATCAATAAATAGTTTTACTTTCTTCGATAAAATCTTACGGTTTGGCCATGTGACATATAAGTGAAGTGGCTGACTGGTGTAGTCCTCCAAACATTTCTGTAATTTACCTTCTTTGTAGTAAGGCTCTGCAATAAACTCTGGAAGAAAGACGATACCGTGATCTTTCAAGCACATATCTAATAATAATTCACCATTATTACAGGTCATGACTGGGAAGCAATTAAAGGACACTTCTTTTTGATCTTTTTGGAAAATCAGTTTTTTATGTCGACTGTCTTGATAGTAAATCAGAAACTTATGTTCTTTAAGTTCTTCTAAAGAGGTTGGTAATCCATGCTGATTGAAATACTCAGGTGTCGCATATAGATAGCGCTGATAGGTATTTAATATTTTACTATTTGCTAAGTTTGGAGGAGAGCCATCTACGCGAATGGTTAAATCAAATTTATTATTATTCATGTCTAGTAGTTGATCAGTCATGAATAGATCGATTTTGATGCTGGGATATTTCTCAATAAAGTCTGAAATGATATTTTGAAGAAAAATATTGCTAAAAGACATTGGTGTATTGAGCTTGAGTTCGCCTTCTGGGTACTGCTGATTATAGCTAATTTCGTAGGCAGCCCATTCAAACTCACTTAAAATGACTTTACTATGCTGATAAAACTTTTCTCCACAAGAGGTGAGGTTCATCTGTCTTGTGGTTCGGGTTAACAGAGTAGTTTTTAGGTCATTTTCGAGGTAGCAAACACGTTTGGCCACTAAATCACGTGAGATGTCGAGTGCTCTGGCTGCGCTACTAAAATTCCCATGTTCTACGACACTTACAAAAGTGGAAATACAGTCTAATCGATCCATGGTTAAGCAAAAGTTAAAAAAATATATATCAATGATTAAACTATAAAAATTAAAAAGCAATCATTGATTTTATTGTATTCGTACAGCATACAGATTCGTGCTGATTTGCTGTCTATGCTTTTACATTTTTATCTGTTTTGATAATGACCAGTAAGCAATTTTAATGCATTACTCATAAGGAATAATGGAGTTTACCCATGAATAAGTCACTTTTAGAACAATTATCACCAACCAATTGTCAGGTTATTTTTATTGATCATCAGCCACAAATGGCTTTTGGGGTACAGTCAATAGATCGCCAAGTATTAAAAAATAATACTGTAGGGTTAGCAAAAGCAGCTAAAACATTCAATATTCCTGTCACCATTACCACGGTTGAAACTGAAAGCTTCTCTGGTCATACCTATCCAGAACTTTTAGATGTATTTCCAGATGCACCATTACTAGAACGTACTTCAATGAATTCATGGGATGACCAAAAAGTACGTGATTCACTTGCAAAAAATAATCGTAAAAAAGTGATTGTTTCAGGTTTATGGACTGAAGTGTGCAATAACACTTTTGCTTTCGGTGCTATGCTGGAAGGCGATTATGAAATTTATATGGTTGCAGATGCTTCTGGTGGTACATCAAAAGAAGCACACGATTATTCTATGCAACGTATGATTCAAGCAGGCGTTGTTCCAGTAACTTGGCAACAAGTCTTACTTGAATGGCAACGTGATTGGGCACATCGTGATACGTACGATCAAGTGATGGCAATTGTACGTGAACACTCTGGTGCTTACGGTATGGGCGTTGATTATGCCTATACGATGGTACATAAGGCGCCTGAACGTACCGCATCAAAACACGAAGTACTTGCACCAGTTCCTGCAAAATAAGCAATAGTTGAGTTAAGGGTATTTCGATATTTAAGTTGATTTATTCGATTTTTGACTATATTGGATAAGTGGAAAAGCCATCTGCAACTGTTCGAGGCAGGACAAAATCTGAAAAGATTGTAATTGAACGAGTTTTGCAGATCTTGCGCTGCCTTAAGGGCAGCTCAGGTTTTGGTTACTTTTCCCGAAAGAAAAGTAACAGAATTAACTCCTCTTATTGGATGTAAAACGGTCAGACTCCGTCGTGTAAAATCAAAAAGAATAATGAAATATATATGTTGCTATACCTTTATTTTTTAGAACGATAATTCACAAGAATGGAGTTCAGAATGACCGAAATAAACCTCATACTCATAAACGGTAAAATCACAACACTAGATCCTCAGAATCCCGAAGTACAAGCAATTGCGGTTGCAGATGGTAAAGTCGTACGTACGGGTACAAATGATGAGGTTATGAAGCTCGCAACACCTACAAGCAAAGTCGTAGACTTAAATGGTCGTCGCGTTATACCGGGTCTAAATGACAGTCATCTGCATATTATTCGTGGTGGCCTAAATTACAATATGGAACTGCGCTGGGAAGGTGTACCATCCGTTGCTGATGCACTACGCTTACTTAAAGAGCAAGCAGATAATACGCCAGCTCCACAATGGGTCCGTGTAGTAGGCGGTTGGACTGAGTTCCAGTTTGCTGAAAAGCGTTTACCGACTTTAGAGGAAATTAATAAAGCTGCGCCAGATACTCCTGTATTCGTTTTACATTTATATGCCAGTGCCTTGTTGAACCGAGCTGCGCTTGATGTATTAGGCTTTAACAAAGACACACCGGACCCACCGGGTGGCAAGATTGTACGAGATGAAAAGGGTGAGCCAACTGGTCTATTGCTCGCAACTCCATCCGCTATGATTTTATATTCGACCTTAGGTAAAGCGCCGAAATTGCCAGTTGAAGATCAAGTCAATTCAACTCGTCATTTCATGCGTGAGTTGAACCGATTAGGTATTACGTCAGCAATTGATGCGGGTGGCGGTGGTCAAAACTACCCTGAAGATTATGATGTGATTAAGCAATTGCACGATCAAAATCAGATGACAGTGCGAATTGCTTACAACTTATTTGCTCAGAAGGCAGGTCAAGAGCTTGATGATTATCGCCGCTGGACAGAAATGACATTTCCGGGCGATGGTGATGAACTATTTAGAATGAATGGAGCAGGTGAGAACCTGACGTGGTCAGCGGGTGACTTTGAAGACTTCTATGAGCCACGTCCGGATTTACCGGAAAAAATGGAAGGTGAACTCGAAGCCATTGTAGAGCACTTGGCTGAAAAGAAATGGCCATTCCGTATTCATGCAACCTATGATGAAAGTATTAATCGTTTGCTCAATGTATTTGAAAAAGTAAATTCAAAACAGCCATTTGCAACTCGATTTATTATTGACCATGCCGAAACTGTATCTGAGCGGAATATTGAACGTATTGGTGCGTTGGGTGGTGGTATCGCCATTCAACACCGTATGGCATATCAAGGTGAGATTTTCGTAAAACGCTATGGCGCCGAGGCTGCTCAGGAAACGCCACCAGTTAAGAAAATGTTAGAACTTGGTGTTCCTGTGGGCGCTGGAACAGATGCAACACGTGTTGCATCTTATAACCCTTGGGTGTGTTTATATTGGCTAAGTACCGGTAAAACAGTCGGCGGCTTACCTTTGTATGATGAAAAGAATCTCTTAGATCGCCAAACTGCACTTTATCTCTGGACCAAAGGTTCTGCATGGTTTTCAGGTGAAAAAGATGTCAAAGGTTCATTAACAGCAGGGGAACTTGCCGACTTGGTTGTACTGTCCGATGACTACTTCAAAGTGGAAGCAGAAGATATCCAGTGGATTGAGTCTGTACTCACTGTTTTAGGCGGAAAAGTGGTATATGCAGGCGCAGAGTTTAAGCAAGACGATCCACCATTACCGCCAGCATCTCCAACATGGTCGCCAGTAAAACGCTTTGGTGGTCAGTGGCGTTTATCCGAAAATCGTAATGCACCTTCGAATCAATCATTACAGTCACAAAGTGCATTGTGTGAATGTGCTAGCAGTTGTGGCATGCATGGGCATAGTCACTCTTGGATGCTTGATGTTCCTGTAAATGATAAGGATAAAAAATCTTTCTGGGGTGCACTCGGGTGTTCTTGTTTTGCATTTTAAATAAAACAGTATGGGAACCTGCCTCGTTAAATGGCTTGCTTCCCTAAGGTATGTACGATGAAAATGTACTTGTTATCTTTGGCTGTAGGGTTGCTCGTTGGTGTCTTATATTACGTTTTAAATGTTAAGTCACCAGCTCCACCTCTTGTTGCATTAGTCGGTTTATTAGGCATGGTAATAGGAGAGCAACTCCTTCCTTTTATCAAATCCTATTTTTAACCCAGTTCATAAATAAAAAGCTAAATGGTATTGCGCCATTTAGCTTTTTATTTATGAGAATCTTAGATTATTTTATTCGTTGACCTTGTTCATCAATGATTACTTCGCCATCTTCTTTTGCAAAATAGCCTAAGTTTTGTGAATCTAAAATGTCTAGTACAACTTCAGACGGGCGGCAAAGTCGCGTGCCTTTTGGTGTAACTACAAATGGGCGATTAATTAAAATTGGATATTGCACCATAAAATCAATTAACTGCTCATCTGTCCAGTTGTCTTGTTCCAACTCTAAATCTTTATATGGATCAACATTTTTACGAATGGCTTCACGTACAGTTAAGTTTGAATCCTTAATGAGTTGAATAAGCTCATCTTTACTTGGCGGTGTTTTTAAATATTCAATAACACTGGGTTCAATCCCAGCATGACGAATAAGTGCCAATGTATTTCTCGAGGTTCCGCAAGCAGGGTTATGGTAAATCTTCACTAGCTCAGTCATGGGAAATTCAGGGTCGAATTAAGATATTGCATTTATATATGGATATCCGTATATTTGCAATAACGAATATATTCTGTTGAAGATATGATCAACCAAGTCGATTTCTTTAAATGTCTATCTGACCAAACTCGGTTAAACATTCTTAAATTAGTTCTAAATAAACAAAATATTTGTGTCTGTGAGCTAACTGAACAACTGGATTTGAGCCAACCTAAAATTTCCAGACATTTAGCTTTACTGCGTACCCACGGTATTTTACTAGACACGCGGCAAGGGCAATGGGTGTATTACAGTGTCAACCCTGATTTACCAAGTTGGGCCGTTGAAGTTTTGAAAATTATAGGAAACCAAGATGAAAGTTTAGTGAATCAATCATCTTCACAGTTTTCTTCTATTTCAACTTATTGTGAGTAAGACCATGAAGTTCTTATTTTTATGCACTGGAAACAGTTGCCGTAGCATTTTGTCAGAAGTTTTATTTAACAGTCGTGCACCAGAAGGTTGGAAAGCTTACAGCGCTGGCAGTAAACCATCAGGACATGTTCATCCATTAACCATTGAAACTCTTGAAAATTTAGGTCTTTCAACAGAAGGCTTATGGAGTAAAAATATCGATGATTGTGAACAATATCAACCAGATGTTGTGATTACAGTTTGTGATGCTGCTGCTCAAGAAGCATGTCCACTTTATTTAGGTGGCGCAATCAAAGCACATTGGGGACTGAGTGACCCATCACATCTTGATTTGCCAAAAGAAGAAAAACTCAAAGCTTTTCAATATACAGTGAATCATATTAATCGTCGTTTAGATGCCTTGTTTGCTTTAGATGTGGCACATTTAAATCGGTCACATTTGATTGCTGAGATTAATAAAATCTCTAATATTGAGTAAGAGAGCCGAGATGACTAAGCAAAAGCTTTCTTTTTTAGACCGGAACCTAACGCTATGGATTTTTATTGCCATGGGTTTAGGTGTGGCAATAGGTGTTTTTTTCCCTCAGGCCTCGGTTTCTTTGAATCAGATGAGTGTGGATAACGTTAATATTCCAATCGCAATCGGCTTAATTTTAATGATGTATCCGCCTTTAGCAAAGGTAGATTATGCTGCGTTACCAGAAGTATTTAAAGATAAGAAAACCTTAACTTTATCGTTGGTACAGAACTGGATTATTGCTCCAGTTTTAATGTTTATCCTTGCGATTGTTTTCTTACATAGCTATCCGGAGTATATGACTGGCCTTATTTTGATTGGCTTGGCACGTTGTATTGCAATGGTATTGGTCTGGAATGGTTTGGCCTGTGGGGATAACCAATATGTTGCTGCTTTAGTTGCTTTTAACAGTATCTTCCAAATTCTGTTCTTTAGCACTTATGCATGGCTTTTCTTAACTTTCTTGCCGCCGTATTTTGGTGTGGCAGGGCAAGTCATTGATGTGAATTTTTGGACCATTACCCATGCTGTGTTGGTGTATTTAGGTATTCCATTTTTAATGGGTTTCCTCACGCGATTCATTTTAGTGAAAGCAAAAGGATTAGATTGGTATCAAACTAAATTCTTGCCAAAAATCAGTCCAATTAGTTTGATTGCATTACTTTTTACCATTGTGGCGATGTTCAGCTTAAAAGGGGGTGATGTGGTGAGCTTACCTCTAGATGTACTGCGAATTGCGATTCCACTGACGATTTACTTTGTGGTGATGTTCTTCATTAGCTTCTTTATGAGTAAACGTATGGGGAATAACTACTCACGTACCACTGCCATTTCCTTTACCGCTGCGGGTAACAACTTTGAGCTCGCGTTAGCCGTTGCTATTGCAACATTTGGTTTAGCGTCACCTGTAGCATTTACCACAGTGATAGGACCATTGGTTGAAGTTCCGGTTTTAATTTCACTCGTTTCAGTTTCTCTTTGGCTCAAGAAAAAGTATTTCTCCCATGAACAGTCTTAACAATGATTTATCAAATGTAGCGTTAAATCTTTTAGATAAGCCTACCTTTGAACAAGTGCAAGCACAGCAACTTGAACATCCACCACGCATTCTATTGCTATATGGTTCTAATCGTGAGCGTTCTTATAGCCGTTTTGCTGTGTTGACGGCTGGACGAATTCTTGAATATTTAGGTGCGGAGGTCAAAATTTTTCATCCTAAAGGTTTACCTTTACCAGAGGATGCAGAAACAGATCATCCGAAAGTGCAAGAGTTGCATGAGCTTTTGGCTTGGGCAGAAGGTATGGTGTGGTGTTCACCAGAACGTCATGGTGCAATGAGTTCGATTTTAAAAGCTCAGATTGATTGGATTCCCCTAGCTGGTGGAGCAATTCGTGCAACACAAGGTAAAACATTAGCTGTTATGCAGGTTAGTGGAGGTTCTCAATCTTTCAATGCTGTGAATCAAATGCGCATTTTAGGGCGCTGGATGCGTATGATTACGATCCCGAATCAGTCTTCGGTTGCTAAAGCTTTTTTAGAGTTTGAAGAAGATGGCAGCATGAAACCGTCCTCTTACTATGACCGAATTGTCGATGTAATGGAGGAACTCTATAAGTTCACTTTATTAACACGTGGACAAAAACAATATATGACAGATCGCTATTCGGAACGTAAAGAATCTGCAGAAGAATTATCTAAACGAATCAATCAAAAATAGTAGATTGATATCAATAAAAAAGTGCTCACATTAGAGCACTTTTTATTGTCTAGCTTTTACACTCAGGCCATTGTGGGCAAAAGTTTTTGCAATAGTTCAATAAAGTTTGAAACTTTAGCCGAGTTTTCATTTTCTCGTGTAATCAAGTAAATAGGAGCATTCATTTTTATAGAGTCGTCAAATTCGCGATATACAATTTCATGTTCCCAAAAGTTATGCATTGAGGCTGGCACAATCGTTATACCAATTCCAGCAGCGACTAAATTTAATGTTGCGGTAGGACGAGGTGCTTCCTGAATAATGCGTGGACTAAAGCCTGCTTGATAGCAACTATATAAAATATTGTCATATAAGCCTTGTCCTGAAGAACGACGATATAAAACAAAATTTTCATCTGATAAGTCATTTGAGCTAATTTTTTCTTTTTGTGTAAGTGGATGGCCCATAGGTAATGCCACCATCATTGGCTCATCTAATATATGAAGATGTTTTAATCCGATATCACGACTGATTGGTGCTCTTAAAAAAGCGATATCAAGTTTCTCTGAGATTAATCGATCTAATTGTTTTTGGCTGCCTGCTTCTTCAAGTTTGGTTAGTACCTTTGGATATATTTCTCGATATGACCGTAATACTAATGAAATAAGTGGGTGCAAGCCCGCGGAACTTGTAAAACCAATATTAAGTTGACCTGTTTTACCTTGGCTAACATCTTGGACTAATTTTGGAATATGTTTGGCATGTTCTAATAAAAGTTGTGCTTCTTTAAATAAGGCTAAACCCGCTTCAGTCGGTTCAATGCCACGAGGCTGGCGAATAAGTAACTGTGTACCGAGTTCTTCTTCAAGCTTTTTGAGTAAACGCGTCAAAGGCGGCTGTTGAATAAATAATCGGTTTGCAGCATGTGTGATATTTCTTTCTTCTACCACCACCACAAAGGCATGAAGCTTATGTAAATCTAGCATAGGAATACCTTTAGGGTATGGTTAGTGAAAATAAAAGCATTTGTAGATATATCATAAAAGTAGCATTCTATCTTGGTCAGATAAAGTGAAAAGTAACGAAAATGAACCATGTTGAGATTGCTGTGCAGAAGGAGAGCGTACCGACCTGCACAGAACTGTTTTTAGGTTTTTTAACATTAGGTTTAATCGGATTTGGTGGCGTATTGCCTTTAGCGCGTAAAGTCGTTGTAGAGCAACGACAGTGGCTAAGTCCTGAAAAATTCACTGAGTTACTGGGTCTGTGTCAATTTTTACCGGGCGGCAATATTATTAATTTATCTGTTGCGATTGGCATGGAGTTTCGCGGTGTCCGTGGAGCGGTGAGTTCACTGATTGGCTTGATCCTTGCGCCTACGATAATTGTTGTACTTTTACATTATGTCTATGAGCAGTTCCAAGACAACCTTATAGTTAAGCATCTTTTTGAAGGGTTAGGAGCAGCAGCAGCTGGGCTTCTGGTGGCAACTGGCTTAAAAATGTTGAAACCATTATTACGCAATCCAATAGCGATGTGTGTTGTTGTGGCAGCAATAGTTAGCATTGCTTTTCTAAAAATCTCCTTGCTTTTGACCATGCTAATTTTGTTGGCACTTTATTCAACTATTATTTGGAGACGTGTGTAATGGGCGCAGTTCTAATTACTTTAGCCATCATTTTTACTCAATTGTCTCTTATTGCATTTGGTGGCGGCAATACAATTTTGCCTGAAATGCAGCGTCAAGTAGTCGACATCCATCACTGGATGACGGCACAAGAATTTAGTGCATTATTTGCCATGGCTCAAGCAGCTCCCGGTCCAAACATGATGATTGTACCGTTGGTAGGATGGCATGTAGCAGGGTTGTCAGGTCTACTGGTAACGTCTACAGCTAAATTTTTACCTTCATCAATTATTACTGTGTTTGTAATGAGAGGCTGGTCAAAATTTAAAGATAAGAAATGGCGCCGTGTTTTACAGCTTGCTTTACAACCCGTCACTGTGGGAACTGTGCTTGCCAGTGCGTGGATTATATCTGAGGCAGCGGCAATAAATACTTTACTTGTCATTATGGTCGTCATTGCAACTTTATTATCTTTAATTAAAAAAGTTCATCCCTTGCATGTCTTGATTGCTGGGGCGGTATTTGGTGTAGTCTTACTCTAGTTTAACCAGTTTGCCGACCTGCGCTGGATGAGTTCAGGTTGGCTTTTTTTGATGAAGTAAATAATAATTAAATCTAAAAAACCGATTAAATCTATAAAAACATACTGTTTCACCTATTTTATGTTTTAACGTACTATGCATCTATTGAAAGAATTTGGATGCATTGGAGTAAAAACAGATGTTAGATCAAAACATTAAAACTCAATTAAAAGCTTACTTAGAACGTTTAGAAAGTCCAATCGAATTAGTTGCTGCTTTAGATGAATCAGATAAAGCTGCTCAAATTAAAGAATTAGTGACAGAAATCGCTGAGCTTTCTGAGAAAGTGACTGCCCGTTTTGATGGCAACAATACACGCCGTCCAAGCTTTGGTGTGGCTAAAGCAGGTGAACAACCTCGTGTGTTCTTTGCAGGCTTACCTATGGGTCATGAGTTTACATCTTTGATCTTGGCACTGTTACAGGTGTCTGGTTATGCACCTAAAGTGTCTGATGAAGTATTGAACCAGATTAAAGGCTTAAACCTCAAAGCTGACTTTGATGTGTTT
>NZ_JRVL01000129.1:0-6126 GCF_054823985.1 Acinetobacter sp. GN11
CAAAAATAGCCATATTTTAAGTTCATGAAACTGCTTCGTCTTAATGCGTTATCGCCCAATTTTCAGTTACCTCAAACAGCGGTAACTATTGGTAATTTTGATGGTGTCCATTTAGGTCACCAAGCGATGATTGCTCAACTCAAAAAAATTGCTGCAGCACAAGGCTTAAAAACATTGGTTATGATTTTTGAGCCACAACCTCTTGAATTCTTTAAAGGCTACGATGCCCCTCCTCGTATTAATTCACTACGAGAAAAAGTTGAATACCTAGCTGAGCTTGGGGTTGATTACATTGCAGTTGCTAAATTTGATGAGCATTTCCGTAGCCTGAGCGCGTCAGCCTTTGCAGACTTATTAAAAGATAAATTAAACGCGCAAACTTTGGTTTTAGGAGATGACTTTCATTTCGGTAAAGACCGTCAAGGCAACAGTGAGTTTTTAAAAGATTACGGATTTGGGGTCACAAATCTACATACGATTGAACTTGAAGGTGAACGCGTAAGTTCAACTCGTATCCGCCAAGTGCTTCAGGTAGGAAATCTTGCCTTAGCTGCTAAATTATTAGGTCGTCCTTACAGTATTACCGGACGTGTCCAATATGGCGACCAGATTGGCCGAACTCTCGATTTTCCAACCATTAACGTTCGTCTCAACCGCCACAAGCCCTGTTTAAATGGGATTTATGGTGTTGAAGTCATTTGTGAAACAACTTCACTCACTCAAAAAGTGCGTCAAGATACACCTGAAAAACCGGGAATTGCCGGATATCATGAAAACAGCCTATATGGCGCGGGGCATGTCGGTACACGTCCAGCCATTCAGCAAGAACATCCAGAGTGGAGATTAGAAGTACATTTCCCTGATGTTTCTGCTAATCTGTATGGCTTATTTATGCGGGTGACTTTCCTTCACTATCTTCATGGTGAATTGAACTACCCTTCGCTTGAAGCACTTAAGGCAGGAATTGATAATGACGTGCAGCAGTTACGACAATACCGTAACGACACGACACAATTTCCTTTTTAATTCGAATTTTGATTGTAAAACATGTCGGCTCCCAAGCTGATTAAACTGGATGAAAACTTGCATGAGCGATAAGCAAACTCCTGAGAATGCAGTGGACTACAAAGCCACGCTAAACCTGCCAGATACTCAATTTGCAATGAAAGCAAATTTGGCAGTACGTGAAGTGAAATGGTTAGAAGAGTGGTATACCGACAACATTTATCAGCAGATTCGTGCATCGCGTATTGGCAAGAAAAAATATATTTTGCACGATGGCCCTCCATATGCAAACGGTACAATTCACTTAGGTCACGCAGTCAATAAAGTACTCAAAGACGTGATTGTGAAAAGCCGTACTTTGGCTGGTTTCGACGCACCTTATGTTCCGGGTTGGGACTGTCATGGCTTGCCAATTGAGCTAAAAGTTGAAGAAAAAGTAGGTAAAGTTGGCGAAAAAGTTGACGCAGCGACTTTCCGTAAACTTTGCCGTGAATATGCTTTAAAACAAATTGATTTACAGCGTACTGACTTTAAACGTCTTGGTATTTTAGGTGACTGGGATAATCCTTATCTCACCATGAACTATAAACAAGAAGCCGATATTGTTCGTACTTTAGGTTTAATCCAGAAAAATGGTCATATCCAGCCGGGCTTAAAGCCAGTGAACTGGTGTATGGACTGTGGTTCAGCACTGGCTGAAGCTGAAGTTGAATATGAAGATAAAAAATCTGACGCAATTGACGTTGGTTTTGGTGTTGTAGATCTAAAAGATTTAAGTGCCCGTTTAAACGTAGAAGTTCAAGACCCAACTGATATTGTGATCTGGACGACTACGCCGTGGACATTACCAGCTAACCAAGCCGTTGCTTTACATGCCGAAATTGAATATCAATTGGTACAAGTGACTACTGAACGTGGTAAGCAAAACTTCATTCTTGCTAAAGACTTAGTTGCTTCAGCAATTGAACGTTATAAACTTGAAAATCCAGTAGTTTTAGCAGACTTTACTGGTAACAAACTTGAAAACCTTACATTACAACACCCACTACTCACTGATCGTCAAGTTCCAGTGATTTTAGGTGAACACGTTATCGCAACAAGCGGTACAGGTGCAGTACATACAGCGCCTGGCCATGGTGCAGACGACTATAAAGTAGGTCTTCAATACAACCTTACAGTAGATAATCCAGTGGGTGGTAACGGTGTTTATTTACCGACTGCTCCAATCTATGCTGGTGAGCACATCTATAAAGCCAATCCAAAGATTATCGAAGCTTTGGGCGCTGTAGGCCGTTTATGGGCGCATCAACCAATCAAACACAGCTACCCACACTGCTGGCGTCACAAAACTCCTATTATTTTCCGTGCTACCCCACAATGGTTCATTAACATGGATCAAAAGGGTTTACGTGAAGGTGCGCTTAACGCGATTGAAAATGATATCGAGTTTGTACCGAACTGGGGTAAAAACCGTATTGAGTCAATGATTGAAGGTCGTCCGGACTGGTGTATCTCACGTCAACGTACTTGGGGTGTTCCAATTCCTTTCTTTGTTCATAAAGATACGAACGAATTACACCCTCGTACACCTGAACTTATCGAAGAAGTTGCTCAACTGATCGAACAAGAAGGTATCGAAGCATGGTTCAAACGTGACGCGAAAGACTTCATTGGTGAAGATGCTGAACAATATAACGCTATTCGCGATACGCTAGATGTATGGTTCGACTCGGGTACAACACATTATGCTGTACTTGAGCAACGTGAAGAATTAGAAAGCCCTGCAGATTTATATTTAGAAGGTTCAGACCAGCATCGTGGTTGGTTCCAGTCTTCTTTATTAACGTCTATGGCAATTCATAATCGCGCACCATATAAAGCCTTGTTAACACATGGTTTTACAGTGGATGAAAACGGTCGTAAATTGTCGAAATCTTTAGGCAACTACATTCCGCTTGAAGAAATCATCAAACAGCTTGGTGCTGATGGTTTACGTTTATATGTAGCTTCTAGCGACTATCGCTATGAAATCGCGGCATCTAAAGAAATCTTTAGCCGTGTAAGTGATAGCTATCGTCGTATTCGTAATACATTACGTTTCTTGCTTGCTAACCTAAATGGTTTCAAACCGAGCACAGATGCTTTAGCTATCGATGACTTAATTGCGCTAGATCAATACATCTTGCAGCGTGCAAACGAAGTACAACAAACGATTATCACTGCCTATGAAGAAATGAACTTCCATGTGGTATGTAGCGCGTTAACAAGCTTCTGTATTAATGACTTAGGTGGTTTCTACCTAGACATTATCAAAGATCGTCAATACACCACTAAAGCAGATTCTCAGGCACGCCGTTCTGCACAAACAGCGCTTTACCATATCGTTCAAGCATTTATTCGTTGGATGAGTCCAATCTTAAGCTTTACTGCTCAAGAAGCTTGGCCACTCATTCCAGAACAAACTGAAAAGTATGTATTTACTTCAGAATGGTATGACTTACCTGTTTCATCAAAAGCAAACCTGCTTTCTGAAGAAGATTGGCAAACATTGATTAGCGTAAAATCTGCAGTAAATAAACAGATTGAAGCAGCTCGTAACGCTAAACTTGTCGGCAGTAATCTTTCAGCCAAAGTTGAACTTTGGGCAAATGAATCATTACAAACAGTTTTAAACCAACTGGCTGATGAACTCCGTTTTGTTCTTATTACTTCCGAAGTAGTAGTACATCCATTTGCTGAGCAAGGTGAAGCAACTGAAATGGAAGGCTTACGTGTACAAATATCTGCAGCTGAAGGTGAAAAATGCGCACGTTGTTGGCATGTCCTTCCAGATGTAAATACACATGCCGATCATCCAGGTTTATGTGGTCGTTGTATTGTGAACGTCACTGGTCGTGGCGAAGTGAGAAAATATGCCTAATTCACAAGCTAAAAAAGGCTTATTCCAGTTTTATCCACACAACTTAATTTGGCTTGGACTTTCTGTCCTTGCCATTGTGTTGGATCAATGGACAAAATGGATTGCAAGTACACATCTGAACTACGCAGATCCGGTGCCTGTGCTTCCATTTTTAAACTGGACACTATTACATAACTATGGTGCAGCCTTTAGCTTTTTATCTGATGCGGGAGGATGGCAACGCTATTTCTTCACATCTTTAGCAGGCTTAGTTTCAATCCTTTTTGTATTTTGGTTGCTTCGTATGCCTAAAAAAATGGTGGTGCTACCTGTAGCCATCGCTTTAATTTTAGGTGGAGCTTTAGGCAATTTAATTGACCGTATTACCCTAGGTTATGTGGTCGATTTTATTCATGTTTATTATCAAAATCATCACTTTCCAGCTTTTAATATTGCGGACAGTGCTATTACCTTAGGTACCATCTTGCTACTCATTGATACATTCTTCCTTGAGAAGCAACGCAACCAAAATTCGGATGCATAATATGACCGAAATTATCCAACCTAACGAAGAAATTCGTATTACAGACGGCTCTAAAGTCGATCTACACTTTTCTGTCGCTATTGAAAATGGTGTAGAAATCGATAATACACGTAACCGTGAAGAACCTGTTACCTTGACTATTGGTGACGGAAATCTTTTACCTGGCTTTGAAAAAGCATTATTTGGTTTACGTGCTGGTGACCGTCGTACAGTACATCTTCCACCAGAAGATGCATTTGGTCCATGGAATCCGGAAAATATTCAAACTTTCGATACAGTTAAGTTTGAACAACGCCCTATTCCTGGTCATATGATTGAGTTTGAAGATAAGGCAAAAACAACGTTATTTGGTGTAGTGAAGTCAGTTAATGATGACATTACAGAAATTGATTTTAATCACCCGTTAGCTGGGAAAAACATTACCTTTGAAGTAGAAATATTTAAGGTTACTCCTGAAGGCCAACAAGGCATTAAACTCATGTAAATAAAAAGCCCTCTCAATGAGGGCTTTTTTATAGTTTAAGTTTGTTCATAACATAAGAATCCTTACAAATTCTATATTCTCAGCTACCCATGTAATGAATTAAGTTATAAGTATAAAAATCCTTAGGAAAAATACATGCTGGTCTATATTGTCGTAGGAAGTGTTCGTGAAGGACGTACAGCAATTAAAATTGCCAATTGGCTAGAATCAACAATTCCAACATTGGGTCTAAATGACTTCCAAACAGAAGTAGTCGATTTAAAAGAATGGGATTTACCTCTATTTTCAGGCTCTCACCCACCCGCTACCGGAATTTATGATCAACCTAAACAACAAGAATGGGCAGACAAAATTGCTCAAGCAGATGCTTTTATCTTTATTAGCCCAGAATACAACCATGGTTACAGTCCAGCCTTAAAAAATGCTCTAGACTATGTTGGTAAAGAATGGAGTAATAAACCTGCTGCATTTATTGGATATGGCTCAACAAATGGTTCTCGATCTATTAGCCAAATACGTCAAGTCACCTCAAGTTTAAGCATTGTTGATCCAAATGCTGTGATAGAGATTCGGGATATATTTAAACGTAATAAAGATGAAAAATTCGAAGCTAATGAGTTTGAAGTAAAAGGACTTCAATCAATTGTGGAGAAACTACAGAAATATCATTTATCTTAAATTTTAAAAAGGCCTCTATAACCAACATAAGAGGTCTTTTATTTTTATAAGCTTTTTAAATAATTTACTACATCTATATTACCAGCCATTTCTGCAAGCTGTAACGCTGTATATTCACTCTTATAAACGACTTCAGCACCTTTTCCTACCAAGAGTTTAACTATCTCTAAATGATCATTTTCAGCAGCTGCTTGCAAAGCGCTATAGCCTTCATCATCTGCCTGATTAGGATCTTGTCCATCTAAAAGTAATTGCTCTACCTGACCTAAATCACCTAAAGAAGCCCAATAGACCAACTCAGGGAGAGAGAGTTCATCATCATCCTCAGGTATTAAAGAGAAGGAATTAATTTTCACGTAAACACCTAAAAATAAGAAACTTTATCATTATTATATTCATAAAACATGCTTAGTATGCAAATCTGATTTTAAAGCTTATTTTTATTACCTAAAATTGATCAATTCTTAATTTCATTTATTTTTTGATATAAAAAAACACCCCCAACTGTTAAGTTGA
>NZ_JRVL01000130.1:0-6135 GCF_054823985.1 Acinetobacter sp. GN11
AATTTTTTAACTAGCCTAAAATATGTTTTTAGATATTGTATAAATATGAACTTTAAAAAAATTTATTTACTTCGAAAACGACTAAGCAAAATGAGCACCTTGAGACTCAATGAGCTGATCGACCTGAACAGGCATTCCCAATAAATAACCTTGGAATTGCTGACATCCTAAACGGGTTAAAATCTCAACCTGCTGCTGAGTTTCCACGCCTTCTGCCGTTACGGTTAAACCTAACTTTTTAGCTAAATGAATAATACTTTCTAGAATAACTTCTTCTTTTGAACCCGGTTTTAAATCAACAATAAAGCCACGGTCAATTTTCAATTCATCTACAGGTAAATCTTTTAAATATAAGAAGCTCGAATGCCCTGTTCCAAAATCATCAATGGCAACACGAATTCCCATGTCACGTAAGCGCTCACAAGCTCGGATACTCAAATCAATATGCCGCATTGCAGTTGATTCAGTAATCTCAACAATTAAGTGGTGAGGTTGAATTTGATATTTTTTTAATAATGCTTCGAGCGTACTAAATAACTTTTTATTTTCAAATTGTAGTGCCGATAAGTTCACAGCGACTGGATAAAATGGTGTGTTACTGCGCTCCCACTCCTGAATTTGCAGGCAAGCTTGCTCAAGCGCCCAATATCCCATTGGAATGATCAAACCCGTTTTTTCAGCACCTTCAATGA
The DNA here is from genome assembly GCF_054823985.1 of Acinetobacter sp. GN11. Taxonomy (NCBI): domain Bacteria; kingdom Pseudomonadati; phylum Pseudomonadota; class Gammaproteobacteria; order Moraxellales; family Moraxellaceae; genus Acinetobacter; species Acinetobacter sp. GN11. The sequence continues at coordinate 693 of NZ_JRVL01000130.1, forward strand.
ACATATGCGGTGTAAGTATTCCTAAAGCTGGATGATTCCAGCGGATTAAAGCTTCAACTCCACAAACTTCTAGATTCGTATTAAATTTAGGCTGGTAATATAAGATGAACTGTTTTTCTTCTACGGCTTTATAAAGATCATTGATCAGTTTTGACTGACTTCTTGTTTCTTGCTGATGAGTTGAGTAACTAAAGATTGTATAGGTATTTCTACCTTGTTCTTTAGACATGAGCATGGCGGCATCAGCATTCATGAGTAAATCCTGAACATTCTGTCCATGCTCAGGAAAAAGTGCCACGCCCAAACTTGCAGAAATATTAATTTCCTTGCCAGAAATTTGATAACTTTCCTGAATCAGTTGTAAAACTTTCTCAGCTAAAACAACTGCTTCGTCTGCATTTGTATTTTCTGCAATAAGCAAAAACTCATCACCACCAATTCTAAGTAGCTTACATTTTTCATTGAGTTGCCAATGTAAACGGTTCGCCATTTGAATGAGTAGTTGATCACCGACATGATGCCCGAATGCGTCATTCACCGATTTAAATCGGTCTAAATCAATATATAAAAAAGCAATTTTCTGGTCTTTATATCGATGATCTGAGAGTAATACTTCAGCATAATCAACCAAATAAAGGCGGTTTGGTAGTTTAGTTAAATTATCTTGTATTGAGAGATTAGCTAATTCTTTATTTGCCTTACGTAACTCTAAATTTTGTTGAGTGAGCCGTTGCTCCAACATCGCAACAATAAAACTTGCTACGAGTACCAGACACGTGACTAAAATAATCGTAAATAATAATAAGTCATGCTCTGCCTGATATTGGCTAATAAATTTATCAGTAATATTTGTCGCAATCAGCGCCGTATAATGCATTCCCATAATACTTAAGGTCATCATAACCGAAAATGCGATTTTTAAAGTTAGACGATGACGTTCGGTATCTTTTAATTTATAGGCCAATAAAAATGCCAGCCCTGAACCGCTCATCGCAATTAATATAGAAAATAGTAACAAGAAAGAGGTGTAGTCTTTTTTATAGACATTAATATTCCAGCCCAACATACTAATGTAATATGAAGCTGAAATTCCGATTCCCATAATAATAGAACTTAAAATGAGCCTGAACAAAGGGAGCGTAAAACGTGAAGTCAACCACATAGCAATGCCCGATAGCAAAGCACTCATGGCAAATGAAACAGTGATTAAAGGAATATTCGAGTTGACTGTTTCAAACAGATGATACGCTTGTATACCGATAATATGAACAATGCTAATTGCTGATGCGAGTAATAAACCATTGATGAATAAAATTAAGGGCTCAAATTTCTTATAAACTTTTTTGAATATTAATTGCTCCATGGAAATCACAAGATAGCAAATGAAGCCAGCTGCAAAAAAAGAGCCGACGATCAATGTGCTATCGTAATCAACATGACCCATAGTGGACTTCCATGATTATTCAATACTTTTTTTTATTTTGTTCAACTCATTGCCCAAAATACAATTAAAAATTAAACACGTTAAAAAATTTTAGTAAATTTGACTTTTTAGCCAGTTATAAACAATAACACTATCTATCTTTTGGTCAAGTATTTTTTACTTTATAAATCAATAGAGTAACCAAAAATTAAGCAGCCAATTATATGAAAAATATAGAATTTCTTTAATCTAGTCAAGTTCACTCACTCGCTCTTTTCATATTCAAATAAAAACAGTATAAAAAAAGAACCCTGCTTAGTAGCAGGGTTCTTTTGAAGCTTTAGAAAAAGAAAATTAGTTCTTTTCTTTGTCTACGATTTTGTTTGCTTGAATCCAAGGCATCATTGAACGTAACTTATTACCAGTTACTTCAATACCATGCGCTGCATTTTGACGACGACGAGCAGTCATAGATGGGTAGTTTAATGCACCCTCTTGAATGAACATCTTCGCATATTCACCAGATTGAATACGTTTCAACGCATTACGCATTGCTTCACGAGACTGTTCGTTAATTACTTCAGTACCAGTTACATATTCACCATACTCAGCATTATTAGATACTGAGTAGTTCATGTCAGCGATACCGCCTTCGAACATCAAGTCAACGATCAATTTAAGTTCGTGTAAACATTCGAAGTAAGCCATTTCTGGTGCATAACCAGCTTCAACTAAAGTTTCGAAGCCCATTTTCACGAGTTCAACTGCACCGCCACAAAGAACTGCTTGCTCACCGAATAAGTCAGTTTCAGTTTCTTCACGGAATGAAGTTTCGATAATACCAGTACGGCCGCCACCTACGCCTGAAGCATAAGAAAGAGCAACGTTACGTGCATTACCAGAAGCATCTTGGTGAATTGCGATAAGGTCAGGAACACCTGAACCACGTTGGTATTCAGAACGAACTGTGTGACCAGGTGCTTTAGGAGCAACCATGATTACATCTAAATCTTTACGTGGAACAACTTGGTTATAAAGAATTGAGAAACCATGAGCAAATGCAAGAGTTGCACCTTCTTTGATGTTTGGCTCAATCACGTCACGGTAAAGTTGTGATTGGAATTCATCTGGAGTCAAAATCATTACGAGGTCAGCTTGCTTAACAGCAGCAGGTACTTCTGCAACTTTAAGACCAGCATTTTCAGCTTTCTTCCAAGAAGCTGAACCTGCACGTAAACCTACAGTTACGTCTACGCCTGAGTCTTTAAGGTTAAGTGCATGAGCATGACCTTGAGAGCCGTAACCAACAATCGCTACTTTCTTGCCTTGGATGATTGATAAGTCACAGTCTTTATCGTAAAAAATTTGCATTTGTGTTCTCCGCTAAAATACTTTTAAAAAATTAAATGGCTAATACTTTTTCGCCACGGGCGATACCAGATACACCTGAACGAACGACTTCTAGAATAGTGTTTTCTGCAAGCGCATCGATAAAACCATCTAATTTTTCAGTTGTCCCTGCTATTTGAATGGTATAGGTAGTTGGTGTCACGTCGACAATTTGCGCACGGAAAATATCCGCTGTTCGCTTAATTTCAGCACGTGAAGCGCCCAACGCTTTTACTTTAATCAACATCAGTTCACGCTCAATGTGCGAACCTTCTGATAAATCTACTACTTTTACAACTTCAACAAGTTTGTTGAGCTGCTTTGTAATCTGTTCAATCTTATGGTCATCACCATAAGTGGTTAACGTCAAACGTGATAAAGTTGGGTCTTCGGTTGGAGCTACATTCAACGTCTCAATGTTATAGTTACGTTGACTGAACAAACCCACCAAACGAGAAAGCGCACCAGCTTCGTTTTCAACGAGTACAGAAATAATATGTCTCATTATGTACGCTCCCCTTTACCTAACCACATATCCTTCATGGACTGACCTGCGATCAGCATCGGATAAACATGTTCTGTACGATCAACCATGACATTAATGAATACACATTTATCATTAATTGCCATTGCTTCAGCAAGCTTCGACTCTAGTTCATCAGCATGATCAATTTGGATACCAACATGACCATAAGCTTCCATTAACTTGCCAAAATCAGGTAATGATTCAACATATGAGCTTGAGTGACGGCCTTCATAGTTCATATCTTGCCACTGTTTAACCATACCTAAAGCACGGTTATTCAAGCACAAGATCTTCACGTTCATACCGTATTGCTTACAAGTTGAAAGCTCTTGAATACACATCTGAATTGAAGCTTCACCGGTAATACAAACTACCTGTTGATCTGGGAAAGCTAACTTAGCTGCCATTGCATAAGGCAAACCTACGCCCATGGTGCCTAATCCGCCTGAGTTAATCCATTGACGTGGACGTTTGTACTTGTAGTACAACGCGCCAAACATTTGGTGTTGACCCACATCAGAAGTAATGATGGCATCACCATTAGTCGCTTTATATAAAGCTTCAACAACTTGCTGTGGCTTCATTGTGCCATCAGCTAGTGTTTCATACTTCAAGCCATGAACTTTACGCCATTCATTAATTTGATCCCACCATGCAGCAATTGCTTCAGGGTTAGGCTTAGACACATTCAATTGTTTCAACTGCGTCAACATTTCCTGAAGTACAGGCTCAACCGCCCCTACAATTGGAATGTGCGCCATGATCGTTTTTGAAATGCTCGCTGGATCAATATCAACATGAATAACTTTTGCGTTCACACAGAATTTTGCAGGATTATTGGTTACGCGATCATCAAAACGAGCACCAATTGCAAGAATGACATCAGCATTATGCATCGCCATGTTTGCTTCATAAGTACCGTGCATTCCCAACATGCCCACGAATTGTGGATCATCGCCAGGAAAACCACCAAGACCCATAAGTGTATTTGTCACTGGGTAGCCCAACAAATGAGCGAGTTCAGTCAATAATGCTGATGCATTACCTTGAACAACACCACCACCTGTATAAATTACAGGGCGTTTAGCACTTAAAAGCTCATCAATCGCTTTGCGAATTTGACCAGAATGACCGCGTGAAGGTGGTTGATAAGAACGCATCTTCACTTTTTCAGGATATTCGTACGCAAATTTTTCTGCAGGATTTGTCGCATCTTTTGGAATATCAACTACAACAGGGCCAGGACGACCGCTTGATGCGATATAAAATGCTTTTTTGATAATTGCAGGAATTTCACTTGCATGACGAACTTGGAAGCTGTGTTTCACGATAGGGCGTGAAATACCCACCATATCAGTTTCTTGGAAAGCGTCTTCACCAATAAGATGTGATGCAACTTGGCCAGACAAAATCACCATTGGGATTGAGTCCATATAAGCTGTTGCAATTGGAGTCACAGTATTAGTTGCGCCAGGTCCAGAAGTGACCAGTACTACGCCAGTCTTACCTGTAGCACGCGAGTAAGCATCTGCCATATGACCAGCAGCTTGTTCATGACGTACGAGGTAATGATTAATTTTGTCTTGTTGAAATAGCGCATCATAAATATGTAATACAGCGCCGCCTGGATAACCAAAAACATGTTCAACGCCTTCGTCCGCAAGAGCACGAACGAGCATTTCACCACCAGATAAAAGTTCCAACGTGATTCACCCTAAAATCTTTATCACTATTTATGGAAGGCACAAATAGTGTTTCATTCATTGAATTGTCTGCACTGTTATAGCACACATATTGTCTAGTTTTCGTTGCAATAGAAAAATTTCTGTTTTTCAGCCGTATAAGCTTTTTTAACATTAATAAAGCATGTCTGGATATACATACTTTAAGTAAAATCAATCTCTCGGCTAGAGAGAATGTCTATTACAAAACATGACGGTTATTCGAAGGGTGATCAAATAATCGCATATAAAACTAAAGGAGCATTTTTGTTGTTTAATTCACTAAAGTCAAGATTAAAGAAAAGGTTTTTCCATAAAAAAATTTAGCTGCTTCTTTTTTAATCTAAAATTAAATCGTAAATTTGGTAGTTCTACCCTCTATTT
>NZ_JRVL01000131.1:0-2956 GCF_054823985.1 Acinetobacter sp. GN11
TTTAACCAGTCAATTTTCTATTCATAAAAATAGCGGTGCAGACATTCTACTCGGTGGTTTAGTGAGTTATGACCCCAGCATTAAAGTTAGTATTTTAAATATCGATCACAAGTTAATAGAGACGTACACAGCTGAGTCACCACAAGTTACAGAGGAAATGTGCAAGCTGGGACAAACCTTATTTCAACAAGCCGATATTATTGTAAGTTGTACGGGTCTATTAAAATCTGGGGGAAGTGAAACCGCAGAAAAGCCTGTAGGTACTTTTTTTATTTGTATTTCTTATCAAGAGCGTATTTATCATTACCATTATTTTTTATCTGGCCATCCCGAACAAAAATTAAAAACATTAACTCGGAAAGTTTCAGACACCTTAATTGCTTTACTCACATCAAAAACACAAATAGGCTCGCCATAAAAAAAAAGAGAATATGTTTCCATATTCTCTTTTCGGTTTTAGCAGAAAAGCTTAGCTGAGTTTCATTTTATCGAAGACTAAGTGACCATTTTCGCCTTTAACTAAAATGGTATCACCTGCGACAAAATCACCCGACAAGATTTTTTGCGCTAATGTGTTTTCAATCTGTTGTTGAATCGCACGTTTTAATGGACGCGCACCATAAACAGGATCGAAACCAGCATCAATCAATAAATCAAAAGCAGTGTCATCTACAGTCAAACTCATATCACGATCAACAAGACGCGAACGTAAGCGATCCAATTGAATATCGGCAATGCCTCGAATCTGTGCTTTTTTGAGTGAATGGAAAATCACAAGCTCATCAATCCGGTTAATAAATTCCGGACGGAAATGCTGACTTACTGCATTCATTACAATGGTACGCACTTCATCGTCTGTTGCACCCTCACCTAGCTCACGTACATCTTGTGAACCTAAGTTCGAGGTCATCACAATCACAGTGTTTTTAAAGTCCACTACTCGACCTTGTGAGTCGGTTAAGCGACCGTCATCCAACACTTGTAGCAAGATATTGAATACATCTGGATGCGCTTTTTCAACCTCATCAAACAACACCACACTATATGGTTTACGGCGAACAGCTTCTGTTAAAACACCGCCTTCTTCATAACCCACATATCCTGGAGGAGCACCAACCAAACGGCTAACCGAATGTTTCTCCATGAATTCACTCATGTCGATACGAATCATGGCGTCATCACTGTCAAACAAGAAGTTAGCCAGCGCTTTGGTCAACTCAGTTTTACCAACACCTGTTGGTCCTAAGAACAAGAATGAACCACTTGGACGATTCGGATCAGACAAGCCTGCACGCGAACGACGAACAGCATTGGAAACAGCAACAACAGCTTCATCTTGCCCTACAACGCGGTCATGTAAAAAACCTTCCATATTGAGTAGTTTTTCACGCTCGCCTTGCAGCATCTTAGTGACCGGAATTCCTGTTGCAGCACTAACGACCTCAGCAATTTCATTTTCAGTTACTTTAGTACGAATAAGTTTTGGCTCTTCGTTCTCTTCTGCAACTTCGTCTTGCTCCAGTTGTTTTTGTAGCTCTGGAATTACGCCGTACTGTAAGCGTGCTGCCTCAGCTAAATCACCCTCACGCTGAGCTTTTTCAAAAGCAATACGCGCTTTATCAAGTTCAACTTGAGCTTGTTTAGTGCCTTCTACAAGAGTCTTCTCAGATTTCCAAATCTCTTCAAGATCGTTGTATTCTTTCTGAACTTCAGCGATCTGTCTTTCAAGATGAGTGACTTCGGCTTTACTACCTACATCTTCATCTTTTTTCACAGCTTCCAATTGCATTTTCAACTGGATTAAACGGCGATCAAGCTTATCAAGTGCTTCAGGTTTAGAGTCAATTTCCATCTTAATACGAGAAGCTGCCTCATCAATCAAGTCAATTGCTTTGTCTGGTAATTGACGATCGGTGATGTAACGATGAGACATTTTTGCCGCAGCAATAATCGCCGAGTCTAAAATCTGCACCCCATGGTGAGTGGCATATTTCTCTTTTAGACCACGTAAAATCGCAATGGTATCTTCTACACTTGGCTCATCAACCAACACTTTTTGGAAACGACGCTCTAATGCAGCATCTTTTTCAATATATTGACGATATTCATCTAAAGTTGTTGCACCCACACAGCGCAACTCACCGCGCGCCAATGCAGGTTTCAACATATTACCTGCATCCATTGCGCCATCGCCTTTACCTGCGCCTACAAGCGTATGTAGCTCATCAATAAACAGGATGATTTCGCCTTCGTGTTTTGCTAAATCTTTTAAAACAGCTTTTAAACGTTCTTCAAACTCACCACGATATTTAGCACCAGCAAGCAATGAACCTAAATCTAATGATAAAACTCGTTTGCTTTTTAAGCCTTCTGGTACTTCACCATTGACAATACGCTGAGCCAAACCTTCAACAATAGCGGTTTTACCAACCCCCGGTTCACCAATAAGCACAGGGTTGTTTTTTGTACGACGTGATAAAACCTGAATGGTACGGCGGATTTCATCATCACGCCCAATCACCGGATCAAGTTTTCCAGATAAGGCACGCTCAGTTAAATCAATCGTATATTTATTAAGTGAGTCACGTTGATCTTCGTGATTATTACTCATGACTTTATCACTACCTCGAATATGTTCAATTACTTTGCGTAGGCTGTCGGGAGTTACACCTACAGCACTTAAAATATTTTTAGTTTCGCCTGTCTCTGCTAAGCCTAATAACACCCAGTCAGTTGACAGAAATTCATCACCCGCTTTTTGCGCATATCGATCTGCCAGATTAAGCGCTTTAACAGCTTCAGGGTTTAAATTGACATCCCCAGTCGGATTCGCAATGGTCGGAGCATCTTTTATAGCTTGCTCAAGCTTTTGTTTAAGTTCAGGTAACCGTGCACCTGCTTGTTGCAACAAACTAATATTTGATGGCTCTTCTAAAAGGGTACTCAAAATATGAAT
>NZ_JRVL01000132.1:0-5118 GCF_054823985.1 Acinetobacter sp. GN11
AAATAATGTGATATAGTTTGCATTTTGTTTAAGAAGTGTTAATATCGCCGCATTACTTTTCAAGATGTCAAACACTGGAAAAGTAAGGAAATAAACTTTTATCCAGACTTTTGAGAAAACACTATGAAAAAACTTGCTTTGATCGCTGCTCTTTCGGTTGTAGGGATTGCGAATGCTCAAGCTGCTGATGGTACAATTACAATTAATGGTTTAGTTACAGACAAAACTTGTGACATCGTTACTCCAGCTGGTAAAGACTTCACAGTTACTCTTCCAACTGTTTCTAAACAAACTTTAGCTGTTGCTGGGGATGTTGCTGGTCGTACTCCTTTCCAAATTAAATTAGCTAACTGTTCTGAAGGTAAAGTAGCTACTTACTTCGAACCAGGTGCTAACGTTGACTTTAATACTGGTCGTTTACTTAACAAAGACGCTACTGGTGCTAAAAACGTTAACGTTCAACTTTTAGGTAGCAACAACAACTTCATCCCTGTTCTTGCTGCTGGTGCAAACGGTGCTCAAGCTAACTCTCAATGGGTTGACGTAGCTGCAGCTGGTAGCGCAGACCTTAACTACTATGCTGAATACTATGCAACTGGCGCTTCTACTGCTGGTAAAGTAAATACTTCTGTTCAATACACAATTATCTATCAATAATTGATGGATGAGAGGGTTTCTATGTTTACATAGGAACCCTCTTTTTGTGGCGCTTTCCCGAATCTTTCTTGGTTGAGAATTCTGAAATGAAATTGAACAGTTATAATTTTTTGTTAGGTTTGGCATTTGCTTCAGCAGTTGTTGCACCTGCTACTCAAGCAGAAATTGTAATTCATGGCACTCGTGTGATTTATCCTTCGGATGCTCGCGAAGTTACACTACAGGTTAGTAATAACGGTTCAAAACCAGCACTCGTCCAAGCATGGCTTGATGAAGGCGACAAAAAAAGTACTCCGGATCAGTCTAAAGTACCTTTTATGATTGCTCCTCCTATTTCTCGTGTTGAAGCTACAAAAAGTCAGACCCTTCGTATTACTGCTTTACCAACTGCTTCTCAGTTAAATCAAAAGCAAGAAACAGTTTTGTGGTTAAACGTTTTGGATATTCCTCCACGACCAACTTCAAAAACTGAAAATACGACGCCTGATAACTTTCTGCAATTAGCAATTCGCTCACGTATTAAATTCTTCTATCGTCCAGCTTCGATTAAAGACGACGTGAATTTAGCAGCTGATAAGCTTCAATGGGTTAAATCTGGTCAAAATTTAACGGTGAAAAATCCAACTCCTTTTCATATCACGATGACCTCTGTTTATCAAAAGGCAGGTGATAAAAAAGTTGATTTATTACCTCAAGGGTTAATGATTAAACCTTTTTCTGAAGAGTCTGTTCAGCTTAAGAACGGCAATCTTCAAGATATGAGTTTTATGAATGTCAATGACTATGGTGGTCGAGTCGAACACCAAATAAAACTTCAGTAATCAGATTTATCTTTTTAATAAATTTAAGCACCTATTATGTGAGTAGGCGGACTTAGCTATGCCAAAAAAAAGGCAAGAATCTTATAAATTATTAAAACGCCATATTTGTTACTACTTGGCTTCTGGTGTTGTCACAATGACAATGCCTGTATTCGTGCACGCTGAAGAAGCCGCCGCGAGTGCTCCTGTAGAAGCTGAATTTGATTCTGCTTTTTTAATTGGTGATGCTCAAAAAGTTGATATTTCTCGTTTTAAATACGGTAACCCTGTTTTACCAGGTGAATATAATGTTGACGTTTATGTAAATGGCCAATGGTTTGGCAAACGTCGTATGTTTTTTAAAGCATTAGAATCAAATAAAAATGCTGTAACCTGCTTTACTGGAAATACACTTGCTGAATATGGTGTAAAACAAGAGATTTTAGCGCAGCATGCTCCTCTTCAAAAAGAAAATAGTAGTTGTTATAAAATTGAAGAGTGGGTTGAAAATGCATTTTATGAGTTTGATAACTCTCGTTTACGTGTAGATATCTCGATTCCACAAGTTGCTTTGCAAAAAAATGCGCAAGGCTATGTTGACCCAAGTCTATGGGATCGCGGGATTAATGCTGCTTTTCTATCGTATAACGGTAGTGCCTACAAAACTTTTACTCAGTCTAATGATCAAAGCGAAACAACAAACGCATTTATGGGCGTGACTGCTGGACTAAATTTAGGTGGTTGGCAATTACGTCATAATGGTCAATGGCAATGGCAAGATACTCCTGCTGAAAATCAATCTAAATCAAGTTACGAAGAAACAAGTACTTACTTGCAACGTGCATTCCCGAAATATCGTGGTGTTTTAACACTTGGGGATAGCTTTACAAACGGCGAAGTATTTGACTCTTATGGCTATCGTGGTATCGACTTCTCAAGCGATGATCGAATGCTGCCGAATAGTATGCTTGGTTATGCTCCGCGTATTCGTGGTAATGCTAAAACCAATGCGAAAATCGAAGTTCGTCAACAAGGCCAACTTATCTATCAAACAACTGTAGCGCCAGGTAACTTTGAAATTAATGACCTTTACCCTACTGGTTTTGGTGGTGAAATTGAAGTTACTGTTATTGAAGCGAATGGTGAAATACAAAAGTTTGCTGTGCCTTACGCATCTGTTGTGCAGATGCTACGTCCTGGTATGAATCGTTATTCATTAACTGTAGGTCAGTTCCGTGATTCAGACATTGATATTGACCCTTGGGTAGTTCAAGGTAAATACCAGCAAGGTATTAACAACTATCTAACAGGTTATACGGGCATCCAAGCAACTGAAAATTATGCCGCTGTATTGTTGGGTGCTGCTTTTGCTACGCCAATTGGTGCGATTGCACTTGACGTTACACATTCTGAAGCAGAGTTTGAAAAACAGTCTTCACAATCGGGGCAAAGTTTCCGTTTAAGTTATAGCAAGCTAATTACTCCAACCAACACAAACTTAACGCTAGCAGCTTATCGTTACTCAACAGAAAACTTCTATAAATTACGTGACGCTCTACAGATTCGCGATTTTGAAGAAAAAGGTATTAATACTTACTCTGCTGGTCGTCAACGTAGTGAATTCCAAATCACCTTGAACCAAGGGTTACCTGAAGGTTGGGGTAACTTCTATGTAGTAGGTTCATGGGTTGACTATTGGAACCGTAGTGAAAGTACTAAACAATATCAGCTTGGTTATAGTAATAATTTCCATGGCTTAACTTATGGTGTATCGGCCATTAACCGTAAAGTTGAGTATGGCTCAACAAATCAAACACACGATACTGAATATTTAATGACATTATCGTTCCCGATTGATTTCAAAAAGAATTCGATTAATGTCAACGTTACTGCTTCTGAAGATAGCCGTACTGTTGGTGCAAGTGGAATGGTTGGAGATCGCTTTAGTTACGGCGCTTCAATGTCGCATCAGGACTATGCGAATCCATCATTTAACGTAAATGGTCGTTATCGTACTAACTATACAACTGTTGGTGGTTCTTATAGTGTGGCTGATTCTTATCAACAAGCAATGGTTAGCTTAACTGGTAGTGTAGTTGCACATTCAGAAGGTATTTTATTTGGACCTGAGCAAGGCCAAACAATGGTACTTGTGCATGCACCAGAAGCTGCCGGAGCAAAAGTTAATAATGCTGTTGGTTTGAGCGTGAATAAAGCCGGTTATGCGGTAGTTCCTTATGTTACTCCGTACCGTCTTAATGACATTACCCTTGACCCACAAGAAATGTCGAGCGAAGTAGAACTTGAAGAAACAAGTCAACGTATAGCACCTTTTGCTGGTGCAATTGCTAAAGTAGATTTTGCGACTAAAACAGGTTATGCAGTTTACATTAATAGTAAAACTGCTGATGGCAACAGTTTACCGTTTGCAGCTCAAGTATTTAATCAGAAAGATGAAGCTGTCGGTATTGTTGCACAAGGTAGTATGATTTACTTACGTACTCCACTTGCTCAAGATCGTCTCTATGTGAAATGGGGCGATGAAAGTAATGAGCGTTGTTCAGTTGAGTACAACATCAGTAATCAGTTGCAAAATAAGCAACAAAGCATGGTAATGACTGAGGCTGTCTGCAAATGAAAAGAATATTATTAACAGGTTTCTTATTTACCGCTGGCCTTGGTGTGTATGGTGAAGCTAATGCTTCCTGTACTTTAGCCAATAACAAAGGAGGCTCATTTAGCACGGTTGACATTTCCATGGCCGTAGGTCGTGTTGTGGTCCGACCAAGTGACCCTGTTGGAATGATTTTAAGAAAAGCAACCTTTCCAATTACCGACAATGGTTCAACAGCAAAATGTACGTCTTATAGCGATACTATTACTGCTGCACTTACTCAAGGCTATCCATTAAGCTCACTAGGGAATAATATCTATTCAACGAATATTCCTGGAATTGGTATTCGTTTGTACCGTGAAGCAGAAAATGCAACTAACTTTTCAGGGTATTATCCCTATACTCGTAGTTTAACACCAGGAACAACTTATAATCTTGCTACAGGATATTTTGTTGTCGAAATTGTGAAAACTGCGGCACAGACTGGTTCGGGTACATTAGTGCCTGGTTTATATAGTCGATACTATGTAAGTGGTTATGTAAACCGCCCTTTTTTAACCAGTACAGTTAACGGTAATGCAATTACCATTGCCTCCTCTTCATGTGAAATCCAAGGTAATATTAATAAAGTTGTACAGCTTCCTACTGTTACAAAGGCTGGATTCAAAGGTGTTGGCTCAACTCAAGGCGAACAAACCTTTGATATGAACATTTTATGTAATGGCGGTACAAGTCCAACGGGTTATGAAGAGAAAAATGTTATTAGTTTAAGTTACGACTTTACACAAGATGGCACAAATAGTCAGGTACTGGCAAATACGGCTGCCACATCTGAAAAAGCCAATGGTGTGGGCGTACAATTACTGTGGAATTACCAAAATAAAAATCAAGTCATCAAAAAAGGTGACAAATTAGCTTTAGGTACAGTGTCTTCTAACCAGATACTTCAATATAACGTACCAATGACCGCTCGCTACTATCAAACAGCTGCAAATGTGACTGCTGGTAAAGTACGTGCGATGGCTACCGTAACTATTGAATATGATT
>NZ_JRVL01000133.1:0-16587 GCF_054823985.1 Acinetobacter sp. GN11
GTTTAATAAAAAGAAAAGCGTTCGATACAACACTATCAGGATGGTGTAGCCAGCTATTTCAGGCAAGTGAACGCATGGATCTGTCGCAAGGAGTGACAACAATGAATACCAAATTACCTCAACAGCTTGAATGCGATTTGGTTGTGGTGGGTGCAGGGGCAGGCGGTTTGTCGACTGCGATTACTGCTAAGAAAAAAGGCTTAAATGTTATTGTCCTTGAAAAAGATGATGTGTTCGGAGGTACAACAGCTTTTTCTGGTGGAGTACTATGGGTTCCAGGAAACCATCATGCAAAACAAAATGGTATACAAGATAGCCGTGAAGCAGCATTGACCTATTTAAAGCATGAAACCAAAGAATTTTTTAATGCTGAGGCTGTAAACGCATTTCTGGATTATGCACCTGAAATGCTAAATTTTTTCGAACAATACACCTCGGTTAAATTTATCCCGACACTTTATCCCGACTATCATCCAGATGCTCCGGGTGGGGTTGATATTGGTCGCTCTGTACTAGCTGCCCCTTATGATATTCGTGGTTTGGGCGAAAATATGAAGCGCCTACGCCCACCTCTTAAAACGATTACCTTTATTGGCATGATGTTTAATTCATCTAATGCAGATTTAAAGCACTTTTTTAATGCCACTAAATCGTTTACTTCATTTATCTATGTGGCAAAGCGATTAGCTATTCATTTAAAAGAACTGGCTGTCTATGGTCGCGGTACCAATGTGACAAGTGGTAATGCTTTGGCTGCACGTTTGGCTAAATCTGCATTTGATTTAGATATTCCCATCTATACAGAAGCTGAAGTTAAGCAGTTAAATTTTGAAAATGGCAAAGTTGTTGGCGTACAAGTTAAACAACAAGATCAGCACTGCCAGATTAAATCTAAAAACGGAATCGTGCTGGCATGTGGTGGTTTTTCACATGATATTGAACGACTCAAACAAGTTTACGCGCACCTGAAACATGGTGGTGAACACATCTCACCTGTGCCAAAGACTAATACAGGAGATGGTTGTCGCCTTGCAGAATCGGTTGGTGGTGTAGTGGATATTCAATATGCGGATTCTGCTGCATGGATGCCTGTGTCAAAAGTCCCTTATACAGATGGCTACGGCGTGTTCCCACATTTATTAGACCGTTATAAGCCTGGAATTATTGGTGTACTTAAAAACGGGAAACGTTTTACCAATGAATCAAACTCTTATCATGATGTAGGTGCAGATTTATTTAGGGCTTGTGAGGAGTTTGATGAAACAGCCATGTGGTTGATCTGCGATCATAAAACGATTAGCAAATACGGTTTAGGTTATGCCAAACCCGCCCCAATGCCACTTTCATCTTTAATTAAAAAAGGCTATCTCTTTAAAGGTAATAGTTTAAAAGAACTGGCACAGCAGGTGGGAATTAATGCTGAGCAGTTGGCTAAAACAGTACAGCGTTATAACGAAGGGGCTGTGAAAGGCCAGGATCCAGAATTCCACCGTGGTTCTACTTCGTTTAACCGATATTTGGCCGATCCAGATCACAAACCAAATCCATGTGTAGCACCAATTGAGCAAGGTCCATTTTATGCTGTGAAGGTGTTTATGGGCGATTTAGGAACATTTGATGGAATCAGAACAGCCGTTACTGGTGAAGTTTTAAATCAGTTTCATCAACCCATTCAAGGTTTATACGCAGTAGGTAATGACCGTGCGAGTATTATGGGTGGAAACTATCCAGGTGCAGGAATTACTTTAGGGCCAATCATGACTTTTGGTTATATCACAGGATCACATATTGCTGATTTAGCTAAAGGAGGGAGCGGTTTTATATCATCTAAAAATTCTAAATCTGCCAACTCTCAATCTGTTAAGGAGACTTTTCATGTTTCATAAACCGATTGTTGATCACCGTATTTACAATATTACACCACGATGCATGCCTAGATTTCTTGAGGTATTCGATCAGCTGGCGATGCCTATTTTGAAAAAGCACTTGGGCGAGCCACTTGGTTTTTATATTAGTAATATCGGTACGTTAAATCAGGTCGTACATTTGTGGGGTTATGACAGTCTGGATGACTATGAAAAGCGTAGTTTTGCCCGAGATACAGATCCTGACTTCCAAGTTTATTTGAAAGCATCTGAAGGTTTAGTGACGTCACAGGTGAATCAAATTTTAAGGCCAGTGAACTTAGCTTCATTAATTAAGCCTTAAACAGCAGTTTATTTAAAAATTCCCTTAAGGAACGGTGTTTTGAGAAAAACACCGAGGGAAACTTCGTGCTTTTATAAGGAGAAACTCATGAGCACAAGTCAAATACAAAGGAAAGATGTAAAAAGCATATTAAATGAAAATAAGATGGGTGGTTTACAAAAGCTCATTCTATTTTTTTGCTTTGCTATTATTGCCCTAGATGGTCTGGATGTAGTAGTCATGGGATTGATTGCTCCTCAGATTATTCAGGAGTGGGGCATTAGTGCACAAGAGTTAGCACCAGTTTTAAGTGCAGCATTGATTGGATTAGCAATAGGTGCCTTAGTTTCTGGACCTTTATCAGATAAATTTGGCCGAAAACCAGTGCTAATTTTAAGTGTACTTGGCTTTGGTATTTTTACATTGCTGACAGCTTTTTCAACTGACATCACACATCTCTTAATTTATCGCTTTCTTACTGGAATAGGTGCAGGTGCTGCTGCTCCCAATGCAGCGACTTTAGTTTCAGAATATGCAGCAGATCATCGCCGTTCATTTTCAGTGACTGTTGCCTACTGTGGCTTTTCTCTGGGCGCTGCAGCAGGTGGTTTTTTAGCAGCATGGATGATTCCTGAGTTTGGCTGGCGTAGTATGTTGATATTAGGCGGCGTACTGCCTTTGATTTTGGTACCATTTTTATATTGGAAAATGCCTGAATCAATTACCTATCTAGTCAAGCAATCGTACTCACAAGATAAAATCAAAGCGATTTTAAAACGCTTATTTCCACAATCTTCTTTTTTAAATCAAGAAATTTATCTGAATGAAGTAAAAACTGAGAAATCTGGCCTAGGTCTAATTTTATCTAGTAAATATCGCTATGGCACGATTATGCTCTGGATCAGTTATTTCATGGCATTATTTTTAATCTATCTATGCAGTAGCTGGTTGCCAACCTTAATTAAGTCGAATCAATTTACCATTTCTCAAGCTGCCATTGTGACCTCATTCTTTCAAATTGGTGGTCCTGTTGGAAGTATTACTCTTGGTTGGTGTATGGATCATTATCGTCCGCGTTTGGTTCTTTTTATTGCCATGTTAATTGGCGCACTTGCAACCTTTGGGTTAGGGCATTTTGGTCATGATATGGTGCTTATGTGTGTTTTTGCATGGATTCTTGGTTTTACCTTTAATGGTGGGGCCGTTGGTTTGAGTGCTTTAGCGACTGGATATTATCCGACTTCTTCTCGCGCAACCGGAGCAAGCTGGATGAATGGTATTGGGCGCTTTGGTGCAATTTTAAGTGCATTTGCTGGAGCTGCGATGATCAGTTCAGGTATGCCATTTTCTATGATGTTCTCATTGTTAATGATTCCTGCTGTACTTTCAGGGGTTGCTGTTTTAATTCAGGGTATTAAAACGAAACAGTCTGTTGTGCAAACTAAAACACAGTTGAGTTAAATCAGTAATAAAGCAAGTTGATTAACAATTTTAAAATCTATCTTTGCTTATTAAATATTTTCTATGGCTTTGAATTAGCTTGATCAGCATGCTGATCAGGTAGGGATAAATACACTTAAAAAATGTATAGCAGTTGATTCAGCTGAAATAATTCAAGGCTTTATGTTCATAATAAACAATATGCTAAGGAACAGCATTAATGAAATTTTCTATGACTTCGCTTGCGATGATTTCAACTTTTACATTAGCAAGTAGTGCGCTATTCGCATTCGATCCTTTAGCTCAGGATCAAAAATGGATATTGGGCGATTGGAACGGAAAACGGACTCAACTCGAACAGCAAGGTTATCAATTTACTGCCGCTTTTCAAAATGAAAGTGCCCTTAATTTGAGTGGGGGTTATGGCGATTCATCACGGCTATTTAATGCAAACCAATGGACATTTGGTACACGTCTAGATTTAGAAAAAATCGCAGGTTGGAAAGATACTCAAGCACAGTTGAGCATAACTAAACGAGACGGGCAGTCACTTTCTACTGATCGGATTAGTGATCCTAGAGCGCCGCAATTTAGTAGTGCTCAAGAGATTTATGGTCGTGGACAATGGTGGCGTTTAACCAGTGCATGGGTTAAAAAAGGATTTTTGAATAATGATCTACAAATTAAGGTAGGTCGTATGGGGCTTTCAGATGATTTTAATGCATCGCATTGTGAGTTTCAGAACTTAATGTTATGCGGAGGTCAGTTAGGTAAAACAGTAGGAGATATTTGGTTTAATAGTCCTGTAAGCCAATGGGGAATTAACGCCAAATATCAAGTTTTACCTTCACTCTGGTTTGGAACAGGGATTTATGAGGTCAATCCTGAAAATGCCTTAGAGCAACATGGTTTTAATTTGGATATGGATCAACGTAAAGGTATTTTAATTCCTGTGGAACTATCTTGGAAACCCAATCTAGCATTTTTCGATGGCTTAAGTGGTGAATATAAAGTCGGTGCATTTTTGTCAACGGCAGATGCACGTAATGTTAGTACAGATGAAAAAGGTAATATTGAGCCAAATGCAGCAGATCGGAAATGGCAAAACAATAAGCATAGTGTTTGGCTTAATGCGCAACAACAGGTTTTTGCGCCTGCGGACGACCCTAAGCAGGGTTTATTTATTTCAGCAAACTTTACTTTTAATGATAAATCTACAACTGTTGTTGAAAGCACACAGCAACTAGCACTTTGGTATAAGGGCATATTCGAGCATCGACCAAATGATACTATTGGTTTAGGTCTGGCACGTTTTGATGTGAATGATCGTGTACGAGAGCGCCAAAATGCATCTAACCAATTGCTGGGGTTAACCGAAGCTGACTATGCAAATCCGAAATATACACCGATTCAGCATGACGAATTGAATATTGAACTGAACTATAACTTTCAATGGTCACCTAGTATTGCTTTACGACCAAATATTCAATATGTGCATCAAGCTGGTGGTGTGAAACAAGTGGATGAGGCTTGGGTCGCAGGTATGACCATGAAACTTAATTTTTAAATATTTATGAATAAAAAGGCAAACAGAGGTTTGCCTTTTTATTTTCCAAACAAGATTTTTAGATTTTCTTGAAAAAGCGTTTCAAGTGATAAAACTTCATTTGGATTCAGGATGCCATTGTGAATCATACCCATCCACATAGGGCTCACAATAAGCAATGCAAATTGCTGTGGGGAAATAGTGGCTGATAATTCTCCACGTTGAATCGCTAAACTGGTTAATTGCTCAAGCTCATACTGAATAGGTAAAAAAATCTTATTTACGTAAGTTTGACGAATATGCGGAAAATTATTTCCTTCACGTAAAATTAAGAGTGCCATATCTGCACGACCAGTCGATTCGAGAGTTAAAACGCTGGGAATAATCTTTTTACAAATAAAGTCGTAAACGGTTTCATCCTGCGTGATTTCAGAGGCGCGAATAGGACGAAATGAATCGTTGATGAGGGCATCAATTACTGCTTCAAATAGCTGGTCTTTAGTTTCAAAATAAGAATAAATTGTACCTTTGCCTAATTCAGCATGTTTAGCAATATCTGAAATTTTTGCTCTTGCAAAACCCACTTCAATAAAATGTTGTAGAGCAGAGTCAATAATTTTCTTTTTAGTTTCTTGCGTTTTTTCTAGACTTGGGCCGCGTGTTTTAGATTTTATCATGTTGAACTAGATTTCATTATTACCAAGATTATTCTAACATAAATTGACCTGTTGGTCATATTTGAATTAAAATCGACTTAAAAGTCACTTTTGGTTGAATTATGCAGACACCAAAGTCCAGTGTTCAATATTGTATTATTAGTTTTGCATTGTGCCTTGCTGCTTTAAGCACAGCTTTGGCAAGTCCTCTATATGCAATCTATGAACAAGAGTGGGGCGTTTCAACGTCTCAAATAGGTTATATCTTCATTTCCTATATGTTAGGCGTAGTTTTTTCACTCCTGTTTTTAAATAAACTCAATGCAATTTATCACTATAAAAATGTGATTTTGGTCAGTCTAGCTTTAACCATTTTAGGTTTAATGTTGTCTGCATTGGCAAGTTCTGTTTGGTTACTGGGCTTTTCAAGGTTTCTGATTGGAATTGCTTCAGGACTTATTACTACCGCTGCAATGGTGGGACTCAAAGATCAATATCCGTTTCGTAATAAAGCATTAGCTGAAAAGCTTACTTCTATAATTACGGTCTTGGGTTTTGGTTTGGGGCCTTTGATGGGTGGTGTATTAGCTGATCATACCGTGCGACCTTTGGCTGATCCTTATTGGATTATTATCTTTTTTTCACTTCTCATATTTATCAGTGTTTTTTGGGTCAAACCCAGATTTAAAATTGAGAAAAAATATCAGTTAAATGAGTTATTAAAGTTACAAGGTTTAGCATTACCACAGATGGCTTCACGTAAAGTTTTCTGGGTCTGTAGTGTGGCTGCACTTTGTAGTTTCGGGGCCTTCAGCTTATATGCAGCTCTGGCTGGGACTTTTATTAAAGAATTACCGATTAAATCATCAGCCACCTTAACAGGTGTATCGATTTCAATCATTTTATTTGTGTCAGTACTGAGTCAATTATTTTGTAAATCGTTTAAAGAATTGCATGTGTTGTATGCAGGGCTATTCGCTTTATTGCTTGGAACCATTAGTTTGGTAATGGCAGAAATCGAACACATAGTTTGGTTTTTATTGATCAGTATTTTGCTGACGGGTATGGGACATGGTTTTACCTTAAGTGCTGTCTACCACTTTATTGGCAATATGATGGATCGGGAAAAAAATCCGCTGATCTTTTCTAGTTATTTGTTTATTGCTTATCAAGGTACGATCTGGCCTGTCATCCTTTCCAGTTATTTTATTGAATATTTCGGGGTGGTCATCACATTAGGGCTGATTGCAGCATTATTAATGGTGACTATCGTTTGGTTGATGCATCAACTTAAATTTAAGGTGGGGCCTATATTAGCTTGTCATAAATAACGATTGATCAATTTTTGGAACTTAAAATATGTTTAAAGGGAATTTAGGCAATCGAAATATGATTTTGATTGCCTTAGAGGCTAAAAATTAGATATGGATTAAATTGATGATGGAAGCAATTTTCTCTGAAGTGACCATGAGTGCTGGCGCTAGCTCTTCAATACGTTTAGGACTTAAACGTACAGAAGGCCCTGCAATACTGACTGTGCCAAAAGGCTCACCTGTCTGTGGATTGAGAATGATTTTAGCCATAGCAGACATGCCTAGCTCATAGGTGTCACTAATCACACCATAACCTCGCTCTCTAGAAGCCTTAATCATTTGCTCTAGTTCTGTAAGGTCTTTTGGTGAGTTTGGTCCAAAGTTCTTGGCTTTATCGAAACCTTCACGTTCCACAATTCGGGAAAAGTCATTTTGATCAAGAGTAGATAAATACGCTAAACCACAAGCTGAAGCAGGTAAATAGGCCACGTTGCCAGAGTCAGGATCATATTTTAGACCTGATTTGGCTCCTTGAGCTTTACCAATCCAGATAATTTTTTCGTCTTCGATTAAACCGAGGCGAACCAGTTCAGAAGAAGTTTCTGCCAATTCATCAAGATAGGGTTGAAATGTTTCGGTAATCGAGCGCGATGATAGAAAACTCAAACCCATTGAGGCAATTTTAAGAGTGAGCTTGTAGTGCTGCGTGATTTCATCTTGATAGATATATCCCATGTCTTTCATCGCAGTCAGAATGCGATGCATTGCAGACTTTGGGATATCAAGATCAACAGAAAGCTGACTAAGTGCACATCCATCCACTTCTTTTAATAGTGCTTCGAGGATGAGCAAAGAACGATCGGTATTGCTGAGCATAAAAATCCTAATATTATTTTCTGGAACAGTGTTCCAAAAAAATTAAAAACAGATTATAGTTGTTTTAGATTCTATCTCAAATGCCGTACAGATGAATCATTCAGATAAGGAGTTTCCTAATTATTCAGCTTTTGGGAATAAGTAGGGAGCAAAACTGAATAAGCGATGGAAAACGCATATTTGCTGATAAACACTAATGGAGTAAGTGTATGACTCAACAGGTAAATTTAAGGGAGTTTATTGATGAAAATCGCATATCCCCAATACAAAAACTAGTCATCTTTTTATGTTTAATGATTGTCGTTGTTGATGGTATTGATATATCAATCATGGGATTTGTGGCTCCCGTCATTAAGCAGCAATGGGGAATTACTACAACTGATCTTGCACCCGTAATGAGTGCAGCTTTAATTGGTTTAGCTGTAGGCGCAGTGATTTCAGGACCTTTGGCAGACAAGTTCGGACGTAAAAAACTACTCATTATTAACTTAATTGGTTTTGGCGTATTTACTTTATGTGCAGCAGTTTCTAGCAATGTGACAGAACTGATGATGTTCCGTTTTATTGCTGGTTTATTTATGGGAGGAGTAATGCCGCAAGCTGTTACGCTGGTAACGGATTACTCTCCTATGAGAATGAATGGCCGTATGGTTACCATCATTTTAAGTGGATTCACAATTGGTGCTGCTATTGGAGGTTTTTTGGCTGCTTGGGTGATTCCACATTTTAACTGGCATGCCATGATGATTATTGGTGGAGTCCTACCACTTATTTTAGCCGTTATCGCAGCATTTAAATTACCCGAATCTATTGGTTATAAAGTCCTTAAAGAACATCCGAAAGCAGAGATTGATGCCATTATCCATAAAATGGCACCAGATTTTGATACAGCTAACACTGTTTTTGTTTTACCTAAAGCAAAAACTAATACTGTTGATAATCCAGTAAAAGCAGTCCTGAGTCCTTTTTATTTCTTAGGCAGCTTTTTGCTCTGGTGGAGCTACGCATCTGGTTTGTTTGTGGTGTATTTACTTGGAAGTTGGTTACCAATGATGAGCCATGAATTTGGTTTCAGCATTAGTGAAGCTTCAATTATCACTGCGATTTACCAGTTAGGTGGTCCTATTGGCTGTATCGCCTGCGGTTATTTAATGGATAAGTTCAATCCACACCTAGGTTTGGTGATTGCATATGTATTAGCAATTGGCTTCATGTTCTTTCTAGGTGCGGTGGGTCATAACTTTGTAATGTATAGCATGATGTGTTTCTTCATCGGCATGTGGATGAATGGTGCGAATGCGGGTCTTAACAGTGTATCAAGTTCATTCTATCCAGTTTTTGCTCGCGCAACAGGAAACAGTTGGATGCATGGGATAGGCCGATTAGGCGCAGTTGCCAGTGCATTTGCCGGAGCATATTTTCTAAGCCTAGGATGGGCCACAAGCAAAATTTTCCTTGTGCTTTGCTTACCAACCACCGGCATGGTCGTAGCATTAATTATTATGAAACTGGTTTATTCGCCAACAAAGATACGTCAGCACGAACTTAAAAAAGTTCAAATCTAAAATTTTCTAACCCATAGATTTTTAAGGAGATTGAATAATGGATATTCAATTGAATGGATCAACTCGTCTTTATTTTGTGGTCGGACATCCGATTGTACAGGTCAAATCACCTGAGGGTGTAACGATGGAGCTGCTTAAAAAGGATTTAAATGCGATTGTTATACCTGCTGATGTAACACCAGAACACTTCCCAAATTTTGTTCAGCAAAATTTGTATTTAAATAATAGTGACGGCTTGATTGTCACGGTGCCTCATAAAATTTCGGCTTTGAATTGCTGCCAAAAATTAACTTCACGTGCACAGTTTATTGGGGCGGTAAATACGATTCGCCGCTGTAAAGAAGGGTGGGAAGGAGACATGCTTGATGGTAAAGGCATGGTACAAGCGATACGAAATAAGTTAATCGAGCTAAAAGATAAACGTGCCATTTTGGCGGGAGCTGGTGGAGCAGGTAAAGCGATTGCTTATGAATTACTTCTTGCTGAGGTAGCAGAGTTAGCAATTTTTGATGTAGATCAAATGCGTCAAACACAATTAGTTGAACAACTTCAACAGCTAGGTAAAGGAAAAGTTGTTGCACATAACAATGATCCAACAGGATTCGACGTTGTGGTCAATGCGACACCTATGGGAATGAATGGCGATCCTTCAGCAGCTTTTCAATTAGAAAAAATAACTGAACAAATGTCAGTTGCAGATGTAGTGACTAGCCCTGAAAACACACCATTTATTCAGCATGCGTCGACTTTGGGATGTAACGCAGTCAAAGGAACAGACATGTTCATTGAGGTTCGTGACTTAATGATTGCTTATTTACTTGAGAAAGAACAGGAGCAACAAGATGTCGCGTGAATATTCACTTTCATTTTTGACAGTTGCAGATGTGAGTCCTGTTGAAGCAGTCAAAATTGCAGCAAAGTGTGGTTATGCAGCGGTGGGCTTACGCCTGCTGCCTGCAGCACCGAACGAAGCAGATTATCCAATTTTAAATGATAGCAAGCTGATTAAGGAAACTAGGGCTGCTTTGGATGACACGGGTGTTCGTATCGCTGATGTTGAAATTGTACGAATTACTTCCGACTTTGAACCAAATAAATATTTGCAGTTTTTTAATACCGCAGAGCAGCTTGGTGCTAGGCATATTCTAGTTGCAGGAAATGACCCTGAGCAATCACGACTGACACATCACTTTGCACAATTGTGTGAATTAAGCAAACAGTTTGGCTTGAGTTGTGACCTAGAGTTCATGCCATGGACCAATGTGAAAAATTTGGCGCAGGCTGAATATATCGTGAATCAATCAGGGCAAGAAAATGCTGCTATTTTAATTGATGCATTACATTTTGACCGATCAGATTCAACACTTGAGCAAATCAAAGCACTCAATCCAAAGCAATTGAACTATGTTCAGCTTTGCGATGGTTTTGCTGAATATGATCCAAGTGATGAAGGCTTAATTAAGATTGCACGTTCTAATCGATTAGTGCCAGGGCAAGGCGAAATTGATCTTGTAGGATTAATTCGTGCTTTGCCCAAAGAAATTATGTTAGCTGCAGAAGTCCCAAATTTGGTACTAGGTGAACGTCCAGCTCTTGAACGTGCTGAAATTAATTTACAAGCAATGAAGCAGCTCGTTGCACTTGCTCAATTGGGCACTGTTACGGGGTAAGAAGTATGAACGCAAAAACCCAACAACCATTTCAGATGACTCCGATGCCAATTCGTGAATGCTACGAATGTGATGTTTTAGTCATTGGTTCAGGTGCAGGTGGGCTTTCAAGCGCCGTGACCGCAGCACATGAAGGATTAAATGTCATTGTCGCAGAGAAAGCATCAGTATTTGGTGGAACAACTGCTGTATCGGGAGGGTGGTTATGGATTCCTAATACACCTCATGCTGAACGTGAAGGACAAGCGGAACCGATTGATATACCAAAGCTGTATTTAAAAAATATTTTGGGTGAAAAGTATGATGAAACCAAAATTCATACTTATTTAACTCAAGCACCCAAAATGGTGGAATTTTTCGAAGCCAAAACTGAGGTTAAATTTAATATTGGTGCGGCGGTACCTGACTTTTTCAATATTGAAGGTGCTAGGGTTGGGTGGCGTTCGATAGTTGCTTCACCTTACGATGGTCGTTTGCTTGGTCAGAAACTAAATATCCTACGTCCACCAATTCCTGAAACTACGCTGTGGGGAATGGGTATTGCATCAGGCACAGATATGAAACACTTCATTAATACTTTTAGTGCAATTCCATCCTTTGTCTATGCGACCAAACGCGTGTTACGGCATTTCTTTGACTTAATTTTCACTAAGCGCTCAACTCAAATTGTGAATGGTAATGCTTTGGTGGCTCGACTACTCAAATCTGCATTCGATTACAAAGTACAACTATTAGCAAATCATGCCATGACTGAATTAGTTGAAGAAAATGGTCGAGTGATTGGAGCATTATTTAAAACACCAGCTGGCATCGTCAAGATAATAGCAAAACATGGCGTGGTATTAGCGACAGGCGGTTTTCCGCATGATGAAAAACGTAAACAAGTTTTATTCAAACATGTGAGTGAAGGAACTCCTCATCATTCAGCTGCTCCTGAAACAAATATAGGTGATGGCTTAATTGCAGCAGAGGCAATAGGCGCAACTGTTGACCAAACTTTGCCGTGGTCTGGCGCATGGGCACCTGTTTCATTAATTCCGCGTTTAGATGGAACTTTAGGTCGTTTTCCACATTTGGTTGAGCGAGGTAAACCGGGATTAATTGCAGTTTTAAAAAATGGCTGTCGGTTCACGAATGAAGGGGATTCCTATCCATTATTTATTAAAGATTTATTCAAGCATACACCGCAAGGCGAACAAGCACATTGCTGGCTGATTTGTGACCATAAATTTATTCGCCGTTATGGTCTAGGTGCTGTTAAACCTTTTCCAATTTCTCTAAAGCCTTGGCTGGACAACGGTTATTTAAAACAAGGACACAGTGTTCAAGAGTTGGCTGTGGCATGCGGTATAGATCCAGTTCAGTTTTTAAAAACAGTTGAGCAGTACAACCAATATGCCTATTTAGGCCAAGACCCCGAGTTCCAACGTGGTACCACCCCTTATCAAAAAGCACAGGGTGATGCCGATCATCGTCCGAACCCATGTATTGCCCCGATTGAAAATGGACCATTTTATGCAGTTGAAGTGGTGCCAGGAAGTTTAGGGACATTTGCAGGGCTGGTTACAGATGAATATGCCCATGTACTCAATAAAGCAGGGCAACCAATTAATGGATTATTTGCGGCTGGAAATGATCTCAATAGCATCATGGGTGGTCAATATCCAAGTGGTGGAATTACCTTGGGTCCAGCCATGACATTTGGTTATCTTGCTGCAAAAAAAATTGCTGAACAAGTTAGAACTGAAACAGTAGCGTTCATGCCACATAAGCAAGACTAAGGAGAATTGAACATGGATAAAGAAGTTGATTTATTGGTTATTGGCGGTGGGGCAGCAGGCATGTCCGCAGCACTTTTTGCCAAGCTTAATGGATTAGATGTCTTACTTTGCGAAAAGGCTTCACAAGTAGGTGGCACTTCAGCAACATCAGGTGGAACGATTTGGGCACCAGGCTCACATTTAAGTGTTCAAGCAGGTGTTCCTGATGATATTGAGCAAGCTCGAATTTTTCTTAAATCTGTCGTTGGTGAACGTGGTGGTGAAGAACTTCGTGAAGCATTTCTAGCTTCTTGTGCAGATATGGTTCGTGATTTAGATGAGAAAACTACAGTTAAGCTTAATGCTTGTTTAGCACACCCCGATTATGTGAAAAACCAACCAGGTGAAGCATTTGGTGGTCGTGCACTTGCGCCTGCTGAATTTGATGCAAGTGTTTTAGGTGCTGACTTTAAATATGTACGTCCTCCACGAGCGGAATTTATGGGTTTAGGCGGCATGATGGTCAATCGTACTGAATTAAATGCATTGTTAAATCCTATACAAAGCTTTCAGAACTTTATGACTACCTTAAAAGTGGTGGTGCCTTATTTTCTGTCACGTCTCCGTTTTAATCGGGGTACACGGCTTGTTATGGGTAATGCTTTGGTAGGTAGCTTATTTTATAACCTTAAACAAAAACATGTTCCTGTTTGGTTCAATGCACCACTGCAAGAGCTACTGGTCGAAAAAGGCAAAGTGGTGGGAGCCAAAATTGAAACCGAACAAGGTGTGAAAGTTGTTCGTGCCAGAAAGGGGGTAGTTTTAGCCACTGGTGGTGTGGGATGGAATATAAAGTTACGCCAACAATTGTTCCCAAAAGGTTTAATCGTAGACTCACTGTCACCTTACTCAAACACGGGCGATGGGCTTAGTAAAGCTATGGAAAAAGGTGCAAAACTTGACCCATCTGTGGATAGCAGTGTGCTGTATTTCCCATGCTCCATCCATGTTCATGCCAGCGGTTATAAAGCTATTTGGCCACACATTATTTTAGACCGGGCCAAACCAGGCGTGATAGCTGTCAATGATGATGGCAAACGCTTTGTCAATGAATCAGATTCGTACCACGACTTTTGTATGGCTCAGCTTAAAACAAATCAAGGTAAACCAAAAATTCAGTCTTACCTGATTTGCGACCAAACTGCGATTCAAAAATATGGGTTAGGTTTTGTTTTGCCAGGCGCAAAAAAACTCGATTACTACCTCAAAGCAAAATATTTATTCTCTGCAAATTCACTAGAAGAGCTTGCCCAAAAGGTTGGGATTAACGCTCAAGGATTGGTGAATACAGTTCAACGTTTTAATCACCTCGTTGAACAGGGTGTAGACACAGACTTTGGTAAAGGCAGTGGTGTGATGAATCGTTTTAACGGAGATCCTGAAGTCAAACCTAATCCATGCTTGGGCAAACTTGAGCAAGGTCCCTTTTACGCTTTACCTGTCATTCCAATGGACTGTGCGAGTAGTGGTGGATTAGCTGGCGATATTTATGGTCGAGTGCTTGATCAGAATAATCAGGTGATTACTGGACTATTTGCCTGCGGTAATGACCTATCTTCAATTTTTAAAGGAACATATCCAGGCCCAGGAACAACACTAGGGCCAGGGATGGTATTTGCTTGGCGAATTGCCCAATTTGCTGCAGGAAAACTAAATAAACAAGTGACTGAACAACCTACACAAATGACACAACCACGGAGAACCGCATGAAGCTTTATCAATTAATTAACATCACTATCAAAATGGGTACAACTGCAACTGTTGCAGCAGGTATTCAAAGTTTTTACCAAGATGAGACAGCTAAGGGTAAGTTACTTGGAGTATTTTTCTCTGATATAGGCGAGCTCAACCAAGTTGTTGTATTACGCAGCTATGCTTCACAACAAGAATTAGATGATGAAAATGCGCGTTTAGCAGCACAAGAAAACTTGTTTGGTGCATCTGAAAATATTATTAGATATTCAGTAGAAAATTTTGCTGGTTTTGACTTCTTACCAGAAGTTGAGGTGGGTGAATTTGGTCCTGTATATGAAATCCGTACTTATGAGTTGAAACATGGTGGTGTCCCTCATGTTCTCGATGCGTGGAAAAATGCAGTGCCGACTCGCACTCAATACTCAAAATTAACAATAGCGATGTATGCTCTTGATGGCACACCTCGTATTGTAAGTATTTGGCCATACGCGTCATTGAATGAGCGTTCGGAAATTCGTGCGAAATCAGTGGCAGATGGCATTTGGCCACCAAAAGGTGGTCCACAGTGGTTAACTCATGCAATGAAGTCAATGATTGCATTACCAACTTCAATATCGCCACTGAAATAAAATTTGGTAATAATGTATTGAAAACTAGCCTACTATTTAGGTAGTAGGCTTTAAAATATAGAAAATACAAGCAAGAAATAGGTTTATATATCTAGTTTAACTACTCTAATCATTATTGAATAAAGCATTACTAAATTTTAACTGGCAAATTAAGTACCACCTGAGCATCCTCAA
This sequence comes from Acinetobacter sp. GN11, assembly GCF_054823985.1. Lineage (NCBI taxonomy): Bacteria > Pseudomonadati > Pseudomonadota > Gammaproteobacteria > Moraxellales > Moraxellaceae > Acinetobacter > Acinetobacter sp. GN11. The sequence continues at coordinate 15,572 of NZ_JRVL01000133.1, forward strand.
TAACATCTAAGCGTAGAATTTTTGAAGCACTTAATTCATTTAGCAATGTAGTTAAAGGCCCCTCATTTTTCTCGAGTTGAACATTCTTTGGAAAAAGCTTTTGCGCAAAAGAAAGAATGTTGGACTCAACTTCAGTTTGATGCCATTTACCATCAATAACATGTAACATGGTGGCTCTGTTGATATGTGTTTCAGAATCAACATGTTTTAAAGTCGGTACAGAGGTCTTTAATCTTAAATCCAATTTGCTATTAACATCAAAAATATCGGCTTGGACTTCTTTTGAGTTAATGTTGACGTCAATTTTAGTTAACCATTTTGGTAGCTGGTAACCATATACACCGCGCACTCTAGCGATTTCAGTATCAACAGGCAAAGCTAAAACATGCGCATAAAAATGACGTTGACGCATCGATTTCATTAACTCTACGATATGTGGCCCATGAGCATTAGGTTGGCGTATGACAATCGCAATCGATACTTCGTTATAAGGGTCATTGTCACAAACTGAATAGGTAAAGAATGTGACGGCGACCAAACCATAGCCCGGAAATGGTTGTAACGGCGTTAAAGCAGCGGGAAGTTTTGCTTTAATTTGCTTAATTGGAGCAAGCATTAACAGCTGAACATTTGCACTACGATAATAAAAGTTAGGTGCCCAGACAGGACCTACTCTCGATTCCACAATTTTTTTAGGAATATGACGGAAAAAGTCGATATTGCCAGCAGCTGGATCTTGAGCCACTTCATCTAGATCAGGATTCATTCTAAAGCGGTCATAATAACCACCTTTGGGTACTTTGACTTTTTGTTGCCCAAATTCAACCTCAGTAAATTGTTGTTTTATATTCATTGGAGTTCACCTATACATTAATTGACCGAGTAGCTACCGTGTCTTTATCAAGACGTATTAATTAATAGCCAATGTGGGCACTATAAGTTTAAAGCTAACTTTAAAGTCAAGGCTTTAATTTTGACATGTCAAATCTTTGACATTTAAAAGAAATAAAATAAAA
>NZ_JRVL01000134.1:0-1054 GCF_054823985.1 Acinetobacter sp. GN11
GCCAGTTGTAGGTTTTTCGGCGTGCCTTCACCATTTAAATACATCTGGGCCAAGTTGTACTGAGCATCGCTTTCATTGTGCTCAGCCGCTTTGGTGTACCACTTAAGTGCCTGCTCATTGCTTTGTGAGACGCCGTGACCTTTTTTATATAGATGAGCTAAATTATATTCTGCGGGCGGGTAGCCTTGGTTGGCAGCACGACTGAACCACTCAAACGCCTTTCCATAGTCTTGCGCAGTTCCTTCCCCTCTGTCATATAACACCCCTAAGTTATATTGTGCTTTCGCATGGTTCTTGGCCGCAGCCTTACTGAAATAATCAAAAGCGCGCTTGGCATCTTTTTCGACGCCCGTACCTGTGTAATACAGCATTCCTAAACTATATTTTGCCCCTACACTTCCATTTTGGTCAGCCGCAGTTAGCCATTTAAACGCTTGTTCATAATTTTTAACAACGCCTTGTTCACCACTTAAAAGCATCATGCCCAAATGATATTGAGCAACGGGTTGCCCTTGTTCCGCACGATATTGAATATCGGCCACACTCGGCTCAGCAAATGCTGAAGAATGAAGCGAGAAAATCACGGTAAATATATAAAAAGCAGACTTTTTTATTTTCATATCTCATCCTGAATTTTATTAATTTGAAAAATTGATTTCTTTAATATCTATTTGAATATAAAAGAAAAGTATCAAATTTGTCTCTGTGATTGATATCACTTTAAAATGATCTGATTTTACGGTTTAAATATCTATTTAATAAGAAGTTAACCTAAAACAGCATATTTAGACCAGTTACATTTTGAAAATGAGTATAGATAGACAGGTTAGTCTTTTTTTAATTAAAATGCGGCCTAAATATAAGTTTGATTGATAATAAAAATGCAGATGAGTGTGTCGAGTATATTGGAGCGTTTAGGCCTTGTTTCACAAAATCGTGCTGTTCATATCCAATTCTCAAATCAGTCTTTAAATCAGCAAGTCTTCTTACAACGTATTGAAGGTGAACATACGCTTAACCAAGGTAGCGTTGCTGAGTTACTGTGTCTGTCGAC
>NZ_JRVL01000135.1:0-25757 GCF_054823985.1 Acinetobacter sp. GN11
TAGCACTAAATAATCAGAATAAATTTAAATTTTGTATTGCAAAATATTATTCCGTAAAAATTCAATTTATAGTATTGTGATTAGATTGTTTAATTACCCAAGGACGATTCATGGAAAGCCCGAAATACACAGGTCTTGAGTTTTTAACCGCTTTAAAAAATGGTGAAGTTTCTCCATCACCTATGGCTCATACCATACCGATGGAACTCGTTGAAGTATCCGAAGGTAAAGCAACTTATAAAGTTACCCCTCGCAAAGAACATAGAAATATACAAGGCGGTGTACACGGTGGTTTTTGCGCCACAGCTCTAGATACTGCTACAGGAAGTGCAGCTCATACCCTACTTGAACATGGCGTTGGGTATGGAACTATTGATTTAAATGTAAAAATGATTCGCCCAATGCAAGTTGACACGTCTTACTATGCAAAAGCTGAGTTAATTAATGCGGGCCGTAATATTATTAGTACCGAAGGTAAAATTGTAGATGAGAACGGCAAAGTGTATGCCTTTGCCTCGGCAACCTTAATGATTATTCGCAAATAATAAAATATTGAAGCTCCTGTTTAGGGAGCTTTTTCTTGTTTTGCAATTTTGTCCATTTCATAAAAATCTAAGCGATCAATCATAAAACTTAATATTGCCATCGCTAAACCTAAAGCGGCACACGCTTCCCACCCCCAATGTTTCCATGCATACACCGCAATAAAAGAACCCAAGGCGGCTCCACCAAAATATAAGGTCATATAAATTGAGTTAATACGCGAACGAGCCTCAGCCGAAATTCGGTAGACCAGATTTTGGTTAAGTACATGAAATGCCGATAAACCAAAGTACGCCATAACAACCCCTACAGCGTAGGCAACCAGAGACTGCTGTGCAAAAAATAGCGGTATCCATGCACTTATTAATAAGCTCATGCAAATCAATGCAATTTTATTTTCAAGCCCTGCCGCAATTTTCTTACCTGCCCAAGGGGTCGCAAACACACCTGCCAGTCCAACAATCCCAAATAAACCAATCTGGAAATCGTTAAAGTGATAAGGCTCATTCGCCAAAATAAAAGTCATGGTGGTAAAAATGAGAGCCAAAATACCAAAGCCAACTCCACCTGCAAAACCACGGCGAAGCAGATGAGGTTGATGTACTGCTAATGAAAATAGTGAACCATAAATCTGTAGAATATTGAGTTGATGAGACTTACGTGCAACTGGCAACTTCACCCACATCACCCAAGCAAATACCAAAATGACAATTCCGCTAATTAAATAAACAGCATGCCAAGACCAAACCGTAGAAAGTAAACCCGCAATAGAGCGCGCCAATAAAATTCCCAAGAACAAACCACTCATGAGAGTCCCAACAACTTGCGGGCTTTTTTTCGGACCTGCCAAACCTGCGGCAAATGGAACTAGAACTTGAGTTGCAATAGAAAAGAATGTCGCTAAAAAGGTAAAGCCATATAAGACCGGTAAAGTTTGGCTAAAAGAAAGCCCCACTTGTGCAAGCCCCGTACAACACATGAGCAAACAAATATAACTACGCTTTTCAAAGAAATCACCGAGTGGTACCAATAGAAACAGTCCTACTGCATAAGACAGTTGTCCAATCACAATGGTTAAAGCCACTTGCTCGGCATTAGCTTGCAAGGCTTTGGCAATTGAATAAATTAAAGGCTGGTTATAATAGTTCGAACCCGCACAAATCCCGCATGTCATCGCCATGATAAAAATAAAGCTTTTTGACAAAATATTGTCTGCATCGGGTCGAACTATTTTTTCCATTTTTTAATTACGCCCTATTTTAAAATTTATACATCGACACAAAGTTTACACGTGACACATCGGCTGTTCTGCCATCAAAGACTTCTCGTTTACCTTGATGGTATTCCATACCGATATCCATTTGTTCAATAGGCGAATAAAAGACGTTAGCAGCATAGTCGGTTAAACGCTTATTGGCATCGGGATTGAGTTTGGCATAAGCCGTATCGTCATCATAATCAAACATTGAAGCCGATAAGTTTGCACGCCATTGCTCATTGAATTTATATGAATAACCAATATTTACGCTATTGAGTTTATTCATAACCAAATCTGTTTTGTCTTCGTTTAAAGAAAAATCACCCGCGGCATTTAAATTTGTTGAATTTGCCAAACCACTTTGGGTGGTGTACGGCATAAATTTTTGATCGCCGACAATATATTGATAATTTGCTTGTACCGACTGCTGAGGTGTTAATTGATATTTTAAGCCGCCTCCAGCGCCCCAGCTTACCTTCTTAACCGTGGCAGTTGCGACATCTGTAGATTTTTCATTAATAAAGCCTTGAGCAAGGGTCGTTAAAGGGCCTTGTTTAAAGCTATAACGACCCGTTAAAGTTGGAAATGCCGAGACTCTCGAACCTGTATATTCCAAGGCTACTTTTAAATCATTATTGGCATCAATTTTCCAGTCATAGCGAATTTGAGGCGTCCGTGTATAGGAAGTGCCCACAAATTGCGTGTAATCGACAGCTTCTGTACGAGTTTCCATGTTAGACATGAGTGACCATGTTTGGCCAAAGGTCCAGTCTTTATAAGTGAAAAAAGCATGACGGATACGGAATTTACCATCGCCAGTTCCCATGTTAGAGCTATCAAAGAAATCGGCTTCAATATTTCCAGTCACAGCTTTATTAGGGCTATTAAAATAAACGCCCAATCGGCTTGCATTAATCATGGCATCAGAGCGTGCATGATTTGAACGTTTTTCACTTTCAAAAGGTGTTCGGTACAAACTGCTGGTCGATCTACCGCCCGAATCAGGCGATGATTTAAAATCAACCGCTGCATCAATACGGGCAATACCGTAAACCTTAACATTATCGGTCCAAGTGACCCACGAAGGAGCAACAGGCTTCTCTGTTACAGTTGCTTTAGTTTTTTCTATGTTCTCTTCAATCTTTACCTGTTTGACCTGTAAATTATTTTGAGTTTGTTTCTGAGCAGCAAGTTCTGCTTTTAATTTTTGCAGCTCGGTTTCTAGCAAATTAATTCTTTGTTCTGTCGTATCTGAAGAATTTGCAAAAATAGTCCCTGAAGCCGCAGCGCAAGCTGCAGCTAAAATTAATTTTTTCATCTTTTAATCCTTAAAGAAGCGTTTTTTCCGTGTGTATTTAAGCTACACGTGCATCGATTAGTTCACAGTCTGTGACTGCTTGTAATTCATCAAAACTAAGACCTTCCACCATTTCTGTGACATAAGCTTTTTGGTCTTTGAGTTCAATAATGCATAAATCGGTGTAAATACGATTGACACATTGCTCACCCGTCATTGGGTAGCTCAGCTCTTTTACAATTTTGGACTCACCTTTTTTAGTGACATGTTCCATATAGACATAAATTGTTTTTGCACCGACCGCCAAATCCATAGCACCGCCGACTGCTGGTACATCATCTGCTTTACCAGTATGCCAGTTTGCCAAATCTCCATTGACTGCAACTTGAAATGCGCCAATCACACAAATGTCCAGATGGCCGCCACGCATAATGTCAAACGAGTCACCATGATGCATAAAGCATCCACCGTCTAATAAAGTGACGAGTTCTTTTCCGGCATTAACTAAATCTTGGTCTTCTTCGCCAGGTTGCGGAGGTGGACCAAAAGCCAGAACACCATTTTCTGAATGTAAAAAGATTTCTTTGTCTTTTGGCAAAAATTTAGCAACGTTGGTCGGTAAGCCAATCCCTAAATTCACATAAGAACCTTCCGGAATGTCATTGGCAATGAGTTTGGCAATATCTTCACGAGAACGCTTTTGAACTGACATTAGATATCTCCTACTTTTACAACGTGCTGAACAAAAATTCCCGGCGTAATAATGCATTCAGGATCAAGCGTTCCTAGCTCTACAGTGTCATTCACTTGAACAATCGTGGTCTTGGCGGCTTTTGCCATAATCGGCCCAAAATTACGGGCTGCTTTGCGGTAAGTTAAATTGCCCCAGCGGTCAGCTTTATCGGCATAGATCAATGCAAAATCAGCTTCAAGGGGATATTCAAGTACATAATTTTTACCGTTAATGGTTCGGGTTTCTTTACCTTCGGCAACTTTAGTACCATAGCCAGTCGGAGTAAAAATAGCGCCCAAGCCTGCGCCAGCCGCCTGAATACGACAAGCCAAATTACCTTGCGGAACCAATTCCAACTCGATTTTTCCCGCTCGATATAAGTCTTGAAAAACGTTTGACCCCGCAGATTTCGGAAAAGAACAAATCATTTTTTTAACGCAACCGGCAATAATCAGATTTGTTAAACCACGATCACCCGAAGCCGCATTGTTATTTACAATGATCAGTTCTTTTTTCCCTAAATCGATTAAGGCTTCAATTAATTCAGCAGGTTGCCCCGTCACACCAAACCCGCCTGTCATGATGGTTGCTCCATCAGGAATAGCTTTTAAAATCGGTTCAATGTCACTGGTGATTTTATTTATCATCTCACTTGTCCCTTTTCATCCTTAATTTAAGGTGACAGATTGATCTGTCACTCTGCCTTTTGCGGGTTAAATAGTCGATCTTTAATAAATAACAATGGAATCACGCCGCAGATAAAATACGCAGCAGCCATCACCAAAAGCCCTAAGCCAATAGAACCGTTTTGCGATAGATAACCAATTGTTAATGGAGAGAAAATAGAAAGTACTTTACCAATGTTATAAGCACCACCCACTGCCGAACCTCGAATTGAAGTCGGGAAACTTTCTGTCATATAGGTGGCATTGATTGCATACGGAATACCGTAAAGGAAGCCGAAGAACAGCATCATCCATAAAATATTGGTTGGGGTATTTAAATAGACAATGACTGGAATAAACAGTGCTGTACCAATGGTTCCGAAAGCGAATACAGCGCGGCGTCCTAATTTATCGGCAACGATTCCTGCAATCACTTTGGCAAACATCATAATCAGGAAAGTACCAACCATATACATGGCCATTTCTTTAAACTTGATGCCAAGATCAGACTCTAAATAAGCCGGTAACCAGTTACTTACGCCGTAATAACCGAACTGCAACGCACCAGTACTAATAATCCAAAGAACAAACATGGTGCCATGTTTCTTATCTCTTAAAATTTCAAGATATGGGTTTTGACGTTTTTTAGGTTGGTTACTTTGAGCCACTTCTAAAGCTTTTAGTTGACGAGATTTTTTCCATGATTCAGGTTCAGGTACACAAAAGTGCATCAAAATTGACAACACCACAGGGGTAATGGCAATCCAGTATAGGAAGCGCCAGCCATGTTCAGGAATAATATGCCCTGCCAATAAGGTCGCTAGCAAGGAACCTAAGGTATAACCCGTCATAAGAGTCGCCAAAACAGTCGAGCGATGTTTAGTCGGAACCATTTCTGACATTAAAATATTACAGGCAATATAAAGCGCGCCTAAGCCCATCGCACCAAAGGTTCTTAAGATGGCAAACTGCATATAAGAATCAGTAAAACCAAGCGCACAGGTTAAAACTGAAGAATAAGCAATAAAAAACACAATAATGCGGACCCGTCCAAAACGGTCACATGCCCAACCACCAATCAAGCCGCCAATTGCTGAACCTAAAAGTGTTAAGCTACCTAATGTTCCAGTTTGAATACCTGTTAAATGAAATTCTGTTTTAAGACTGGTCAGGCTTAATGCCAAAAAACCTAAGTCGGCCCCATCACACAACAATGTTAAAAAAGCGAATATAAATGCGGTAATCCAAATCTTTTTTGGTGTCTGGATAGCTTCACTGCTAGCCGTATTTTGCGTAATTGTTTCTGTTGTCATGTCCATATCCTCAGAAGGAACATGAGGCATCCAATGCCTCATGGCATTTGTTTTTTATTAGGCTGTAGCTTCCCTAATCATATTTTTAGCAATAATAATTTGTTGAACTTGCGTTGTTCCTTCATATAAACGGAACAAACGTACATCGCGATAAAAACGCTCGATGGCATATTCACTGATATAGCCTGCGCCACCATGGATCTGTACACAGCGGTCGGCAACGCGGCCACACATTTCAGTTGCAAACATTTTTGCGCAAGACGCTTCTGTACTAATGTTTTCACCATTATCACGGCGGCGAGCTGCATCTAAAACCATACATTTAGCCGCATAAATTTCGGCTTTTGAGTCAGCAAGCATGGCTTGAATCAACTGGAAGTTCGCAATAGGCTGACCAAACTGTTTGCGCTCAATTGCATAGTGCAATGCGTCATTTAACATACGCTCAGAAACACCCACACTATATGCACCAATGTGCAAACGCCCTTTATCAAGCACTTTCATGGCTGTTTTAAAACCAACACCTTCTACCCCACCAATGAGTGCAGAAGCAGGTACACGACAATTTTCAAAAATCACATCACAGGTGTGCGAACCCTTTTGCCCCATTTTTTGGTCAATTTTGCCCAACGTAATGCCTGGTGTATTGGCCTCAACTAAAAAAGCTGAAATACTGCCTGACCCTTTAATTTCAGGATTCGTTCGAGCCATTACAGTGAAAGTTGCAGCGTGAGGCGCATTGGTAATAAAACGTTTGGTACCGTTTAACACATAAAAATCGCCATCTTTTACGGCACTGGTTTTTAAAGAGGCCGCATCGGAACCCGATTCAGGCTCGGTTAAACAAAATGAACCAATAATTTCGCCACTTGCATAACGCGGTAAATATTTCTGCTTTTGCTCTTCTGTGCCATCAATCAAAATTGCACTTGAGCCAATACCATTATTGGTACCAATTAAAGAACGGAAAGCTGGTGAAGTTTGCCCAAGTTCAAATGCAACTCTGACTTCTTCTTCCATGGTAATGCCTAGGCCACCATATTCTTCGGGAATTGTGAGGCCGAATAAACCAAGCTCACGCATTTGCTGCACAATGTCATCTGGAATTTTGTCTTTCTCTACCACTTCGTTTTCACGAGGGATCAATTCATTTTTTACAAAATCTCGAATTGTTGAAAGTAACTGCTCCAACATCCCTTCATCACGGATCATCTGTGATCTCCCTTTTTATGTATTTCCATCGTACCCATCAGCCATCTCCAGATTGTCTGGATACCATGTTTTAAATCTTGTTTACTGCGGATGTGTTTCATAGTACGAGAACGAAAATACAAATTTCAAGCTTTTTTGAAAATTAATTTCGTTAAACGAAATTTTAAAAATTACCATTACGCAATATCAATTACTTAGCTTATTTCGTAGTTCATTATCGTTTGAACAGACTAAATAAGACTTGAAATAAATTCCAAAATAAGCATCATAAAAGGAATATAGTTTTGATGTGCGAAACAAGGAATTCAAAAATGAGTATATCAACAGGGAATAATTTCGTAGAGGTCGACTTTTCTATTCAAAAAATAGCAATTGTAAAAATAAATCGACCTGAAGCAAAAAATGCACTGAATACAGAAGTTCGTAAACAACTAGCACAAGCTTTTACCGAATTAAGTTTTAACGATCAGATCAATGCAGTTGTGCTCACAGGTGGTGAAGAAGTCTTTGCAGCAGGTGCCGATTTAAAAGAAATGGCAACCGCTACTTCCACAGAAATGTTATTGCGTCATACGGAACGTTATTGGAATGCGATTGCTCAATGCCCTAAGCCTGTGATTGCTGCAGTAAACGGTTATGCATTAGGAGGGGGCTGTGAACTTGCAATGCATGCCGATATTATTATTGCGGGTAAAGGCGCAACCTTTGGTCAACCGGAAATTAAAGTCGGGTTAATGCCGGGTGCTGGTGGTACACAACGCTTATTCCGTGCTGTGGGTAAATTCCATGCCATGCGCATGATTATGACGGGTGCTATGGTGAAAGCCGAAGAAGCTTATATCATCGGTCTTGTTTCACAAGTCACAGAAGACGACCAGACCATTCCAACTGCGATTCAAATGGCGCAGAGTCTCGCGAAAATGCCTCCTATTGCCCTGCAACAAATTAAAGAAGTTGCCCTAATGAGCGAAGACGTTCCATTAAATGCAGGCTTAACGCTAGAGCGTAAAGCATTCCAACTACTGTTCTCTACCGAAGATAAAAATGAAGGTGTTCAAGCTTTTATTGAAAAACGCAAACCCTCGTATCAAGGTAAATAATTTAAATAAACAACACCAAAGGAATGAAAATGGCTAAAAAAGTATTTATTAGTGCAGGCGGTTCAGGGATTGGACGTTGCATTGCTGAAGCATTTTTAAACAACGATGATGAAGTTTTCGTTTGTGATATTAATGCTCAAAGTCTAGAACAGTTTCAGAAAGATTATCCAAAGTTGCACATATATGCATGTGATTTAGCAGAGCCTGAGCAGATTAAGCTTATGTTTGCCGAAGCGATAACAAAACTTGGCCATATCGATGTTTTAGTTAACAACACAGGCATTTCAGGCCCAACCATTGCCGCAGATGAACTGAGTTTTGATGACTGGAACACGGTGATTAATTTGAATCTGAATAGCACTTTTTTAATTACTCAATTAGCGATTCCCTTGTTAAAGCAATCCGGCGCTGGTGTCATTATTAATATGTCATCAATTGCAGGTCGCTTAGGCTATCCATATCGTTTGGCGTATTCCACTTCAAAATGGGGTCTCATTGGTTTTACTAAAACGCTTTCTATGGAACTCGGTGCAGATAATATTCGAGTTAACGCGATTCTTCCGGGTGCTGTTGATGGTGACCGTGTCCAACGCGTTCTACAGGCCCGCGCAGATGTAGCCCAAAGTTCTCTTGAGAAGGTCACACAAAATGCACTTAAAAATCAGTCGCTCAAATATTTTGTAAATCCGAAACATATCGCAGATTTATGCCTATTTTTAGCCTCAGATAGTGGGCGTTCTATTTCAGGCCAGATCTTACCAATTGATGGTGATAAACAATGCTTAAGCTAAATCACCAACCCTTATTTATCCGCTTAATTTCAAATACAGATCAATAATCAGGATGATCGACATGACTTATGATATTAAAAGCATGGCTGTGATTGGTGTAGGTATTATGGGCAGTGGTATTGCTCAAATTGCTGCACAATCTGGACATACCACTTATTTATATGATGCTAAGGCAGGTGCAGCAGAACAAGCAAAAGAACAACTTGCTGCCACATTTCAAAAGTTGGTCGACAAAAATAAAATTACGGCTGAACAAGCTGCAGCGGCAAATGGTCATTTAATTGTCGCTCAACAAATTGAAGATTTAAAAGATTGCGACTTGATTATTGAAGCTATTGTTGAACGTCTGGATATCAAACAAAGTTTGATGCAACAACTTGAAGAGGTTGTTTCCGAAAATACCATCCTAGCTTCCAACACTTCTTCTCTTTCTATTACGGCAATTGCTGCAAACTGTAAAAAACCTGAACGCGTGGTGGGCTACCATTTCTTTAACCCTGTTCCACTCATGAAAGTGGTTGAGGTCATTCGGGGCTTAAAAACCGATCCACTTATTATCGACGCTTTAAATAGCTTGTCTCGTGCATTCGGCCACCGCCCTGTGGTTGCGAAGGACACACCAGGATTTATTATTAATCATGCTGGACGAGCTTACGGAACTGAAGCTTTAAAAATTCTAAATGAAAATGTCTGCGACATTAGTGAAATTGACCGAATTTTACGTGACGGTGTTGGTTTTAGAATGGGACCTTTCGAGCTAATGGATTTAACGGGGCTTGACGTTTCTCATCCTGTCATGGAGTCGATTTACCATCAATATTATGAAGAAGCACGCTACAAACCCAGCCCGTTAACCAAACAAATGTTGGAGGCTAAACAACTCGGACGCAAGGTTAATCAAGGTTTTTATAATTATGAAACTGGCTCAAAAACAGGTGAACAACCCGCCAAGTTTGTAGACCGTTTAGCACAATATCCAAAAGTTTGGGTAGCAGCAGATTTTTCTGAAGATAAAACACAGCTTGAAGATTATTTAACTCAGCAAAATATTGCCTTAGATACTGGCTCTGCACCGCAATCAGACAGTTTATGTTTACTCGCTTGTTACGGCGAAGACACAACTCAAGCAGCTATACGCCTAGGCGTTAATCCTGAGCAAGCTGTTGCTATAGACATGTTATATGGCATTGCAAAGCATCGCACATTAATGCCTTCACTTGTCACAAAAGCTGACTACCGTCAGGCAGCTCACTCTATTTTCAATTTAGATGGAAATACGGTCAGCATGATTGCTGAAAGTATCGGCTTTGTTGCTCAGCGTGTTTTAGCCATGGTCATTAATTTAGGCTGTGATATTGCCCAGCAAAATATTGCAACAGTAGATGACATTAATGCGGCAGTACGTCTTGGTTTAGGCTACCCATTTGGCCCAATTGAGTGGGGCGACCAAATAGGTAGTCAAAAAATCTTACTCATTCTCAATCGTATAACAGCCCTTACCCATGACCCGCGCTATCGCCCTAGCCCATGGTTACAACGTCGCGTCGCGCTTAATTTACCTCTCACTTTTACTCACGAGTCTTGAAAAGGAATTTCTCAATGTTAAATGCTTATATTTATGATGGTTTACGTAGCCCAATTGGTCGCCATGCAGGTGAACTTGCCTCAATTCGTCCAGATGATTTAGCAGCGACAGTCATTCAAAAGTTACTTGAAAAAACTGGTGTTCCGGGTGCTGATATTGAAGATGTAATTTTGGGTGATACCAACCAAGCAGGTGAAGATAGCCGTAATGTTGCGAGAAACGCACTTTTACTTGCAGGTTTACCAGTAACCGTACCCGGTCAAACCGTAAACCGTTTATGTGCCAGTGGTTTAGGTGCCGTAATTGACTCCGCGCGTGCTATTACTTGTGGTGAAGGTGAGTTATATATTGCAGGTGGCGTAGAAAGTATGTCACGTGCACCCTTTGTGATGGGTAAAGCGGAAAGTGCTTATAGCCGTGATGCTAAAATTTATGACACCACAATTGGCTCTCGTTTTCCGAATAAAAAAATTATTGCCCAGTACGGCGGCCACTCAATGCCTGAAACGGGCGATAATGTTGCTGCCGACTTTGGTATTACACGCGAGCAAGCCGATTTATTTGCAGCTCAGTCACAAGCCAAATATCAAAAAGCCAAAGAAGAAGGTTTCTTTGCGGGTGAAATCACCCCAATTGAGGTTTTCCAAGGCAAAAAGCTACCACCAAAACTGGTTTCTGAAGATGAGCACCCTCGCCCAAGCTCGACTGTTGAAGCACTTACGAAATTAAAACCATTGTTTGAAGGTGGCGTGGTGACTGCTGGTAATGCTTCAGGCATTAATGACGGCGCTGCAGCCCTCCTGATTGGTTCAGAAGCAGCAGGCCAAAAATATGGCCTAAAACCAATGGCAAAAATCTTGTCAGCGGCAGCAGCTGGTATTGAGCCACGCATTATGGGCGCAGGCCCTATTGAAGCCATTAAAAAAGCAGTTGCGCGTGCGGGGCTTACTTTAGATGACATGGATATTATTGAAATTAATGAAGCTTTTGCTTCACAGGTTTTATCTTGTTTAAAAGGTTTAAATGTTGATTTTAATGACCCACGCGTAAATCCAAACGGTGGCGCGATTGCTATTGGTCATCCACTTGGTGCTTCTGGTGCCCGTCTTGCTTTAACTGTGGCACGCGAACTCATTCGTCGTAAAAAGAAATATGCTGTCGTAAGCCTATGTATTGGTGTGGGTCAAGGCCTCGCTATGGTGATTGAAAACGTTTCATAATTACCAAACCAGATATCCATTCATCACAACAGCGCAGTGATGAATGGATTTATTTTGCAGAGCGAAATATAATAGCAAAACTTTGCTTTATTATATTTGAGGATCGAATGTCTCAGAATTCAAAAACTGAACAACCAATAAATTTTGATGAGATACGCCTAGATCCTATTTCACATATTCATCGGGAAAATAACCCTCAATTTATCGCTTCCTTAGCGCGTGGCTTAGAACTTTTACGCTGCTTTTCTGCAAATAATCAGGTACTTGGAAATCAAGAACTCGCAAAAATGACAGGTTTACCTAAACCGACTATTGCACGTATTACCAATACCCTTGTGTCATTAGGTTATTTAAAACAATTGCCTAATTCGACCAAATATACCCTAGACATTGGTGTTTTATCTTTAGGGTATGCAGCATTGTCGAATATCTCTATCCGTACTATTGCTCATCAATATATGGAAGAGATGAGTCAATATGTGCAAGCGCCTGTGGCAATGGCAACACGTGACCGATTAAATATGGTGTATATCGATGTGGTGCAAATTGAAACTGCATTAAATATGCGCCGTCCCATTGGTTCGACTTTGCCAATTCATAGTAGTTCAATGGGTCGAGCTTGTTTAGCTGCAACTCCTGAACGTGAGCGTAATTTTCTACTCGATGCACTGAAGCAAAAGAACCCCGAAAACTGGCCAGCCATAAAACGCTCTTTAGAACGAGCTTTCCGTGATTATCAAGATTATGGATATTGTTTGTCTTTAGGTGAGTGGCATAAAGAAGTGAACTCAGTGGCTGTACCTTTGGTCAGCTCTAAACATGGTCTTTATGTTTTTAACTGTGGTGCACCAAGTTTTCATTTAAATCCCGAAAAACTTGAAGGTGAAATTGGACCACGTTTAATCCACATGGTGCACAATATTCAAGATGCTTTGAATGAAACGCACTAACAACCATACTTAAAACAGTCATGGTTGTGTTGATTAAAGTTCCACTTTCATTATGACTATAGGCATGATGAAAAACGCACTCTATACCCCAACCATTATTTTAATGGCTATTGCAGCAGGCATTTGTACAGGTGGAAATTATTTTAGTCAGCCACTTATTCACTCAATTAGTGTAAGCCTAAATTTAACTGAAACGACTACAGCGTGGGTGCCGACTCTAGCCCAAATCACCTACGCATGTGGCTTGCTGTTTTTAATGCCGTTGGGAGACATAATAGAAAAGCGCAAGCTACTATTTATCTTTATGTTATTGGCTGCAAGTGGCTTAATTATTAGCGGGTTTTCGCACAATATTTATCTTTTACTGCTTGGCACCGTCATTACTGGTCTATTTTCCAGTTCAGCCCAACTGTTATTACCGCTTGCTGCAAGTCTGGTTCCGATTCAACAAAGCGGCCGTGTGGTTGGCTTTTTACTGAGCGGACTAATGATGGGTGTTTTACTCGCTCGCTCCCTTTCAGGGCTGATGTCTACACTTTTCGCTTGGAATATTATTTATCTGGTCAGTGGCTTTTTATTACTGGTTATCGCCATTATTTTGCACCGTAGTATTGGATTGTTCCCACCCACCAAATCTGAAAACTATGCGAAAACCATCCGCTCACTTCCACAAATTTTTATCCAAAATCGACGTTTAAGAACCAGAACTTATATTGGTGGTTTTACATTTGCTTGCGTGAGCTTAACTTTTACCACCATGTCATTACTATTGGCTCCCGCTCCCTATTTTTTTAGTGACTTTACGATTGGTCTTTTCGGTTTTGTTGGTGTTTTAGGAACGTTCGTTGCCAATTTTTCAGGCAAATTTATTGACCAAGGGTATATCCACAAAATTTCAATTTATTGCGGCATCGGGCTAATTTTAAGTTGGATACTTTTTTCACTTTTACCCTACCATTTCGCTTTTTACATTATTGCCTTACTCATTCTTTACGCTTCTCTTTCTGCTGTACATGTCACCAACCAAAGTATTGTATTTAAACTTAATCAAGAATTACGCTCACGGTTTAACGCGATTTATATGACAGGTTACTTTGCTGGCGGTGCTTTAGGCACAACAGCAGGAAGCTACGCTTGGAAACACTTCGGATGGACAGGTGTCTGCATTTTGGGCTTAATTTTTGCCATTTTATGTCTTTATTATTGTGTGAATGATGCAAAAAATCAGCACAATTAAAACTTGTGCTGATCTTATATAAAGTATGCTAATAGTTAATTATAGGGGCTAGGATAAATCCTATAAAAGCCCTAATAATCGACCACGAATAATGTCTTCTGCATCTTTAACAATTCGGCTAACCAGTTCATCGCATGTCGGAATATCATGAATCAAGCTTGCGACTAAACCGCATGACCATGCACCTGCATTAACATCGCCATCAATCATGACTTTTGGATAGACGCCTGCAACCTCTTCAATAATATCTTCAAATTTAATGCTCTCACCAAGCGCTTTTTCTTTTGCCACGATTTTTTCTACGGCCGCATTATTCATGACACGTTCGGTGTTTCGTAAAGCCCGCATAATTAAACGCGTATCTAGTTCGGTTGCATTCAATATCGCCTGTTTTACATTTGCATGTACAGGAGCTTCCTGAGTTGCAATAAAACGCGTGCCCATATTAATTCCATCTGCCCCCATGGCTAAAGCTGCCGCGAGTGAACGTCCATCCGCCATACCTCCTGAAGCAACAAATGGAATTTCTAATGCATCAGCTGCTAAAGGCAATAAAATCATATTTGGCACATCATCCTCACCAGGGTGGCCACCACACTCAAATCCATCTACAGAAACTGCATCGCACCCAATTTGCTGTGCTTTTAAGCTATGTCGAACCGAAGTACATTTGTGAATTACTTTAATGCCAGCCGCCTTTAAATATGGCATGACTTGTTCAGGATTACGCCCCGCTGTTTCTACAACCTTTACCCCACCTTTAATAATTGCCTCTACAAAACCCGGATAATCAGGGGTATTCACCGTAGGCAAAAAAGTTAAATTCACGCCAAAAGGTTTATCAGTCATTTCTCGACAGCGCGCAATTTCTTTTGCTAAATTTTCAGGCGTTTTCTGAGTCAGGCCAGTAATAATGCCTAATCCACCTGCATTTGAAACCGCAGCAGCAAGCTCCGCAAAACCGACATAATGCATACCGCCTTGAATAATCGGGTGCTCGATTTCAAATAATTCTGTAATTTTAGTCTTCATATTATTTCCACTCACTTTTTATATACCTAGCTTCTGATTTCCTTAGCATGTCTAGGTACTTTATTACCAGTAAATCCTGTAAACATTTCTAAACTTATAAAGCTTAAAATTTCGCAATACAAAATTATATACCACAATATAAAAAAAATTAATTGATAATGGAATTTATTTTCGATAGGATCATCTTATTAATTTAAGTTTTTAATTTTAAATCTGTCTGAGAATATTTGGTTTGAATCAACAATAAAGCAAATATTTTTCAAATAGTTAAACAAAAGGAATGAGTGATGCAACAGGATAATAAGAGTCAAAATAAATTGACAGTAGGTGTGATTAAGCAACATTTAGATAAAAATATACTCACGCTAACAATGAGCAATCCCACCAAAAAGAATGCAATTAATTATGAAATGTATTCTGCACTCAGTCAGGCATTAAATGAGGCAGCAATCAATGAAGAAGTTCATGTTGTTATACTCACAGGCGAAGGGTCTGCATTTACCAGTGGCAATGATGTAAATGCATTCGAAACGCGTAATACAACCAGTACCGAACCACCCTCTTCGATTGTTTTCTTAAAAAGCCTAACAACGTTTCCAAAACCGATTATTGCCAAGGTAAATGGTGTGGCGATTGGTATTGGCAGCACCATGCTTTTACATTGTGACCTCGTATATGCAAGTCAAAACTCTATTTTTCAGTTTCCTTTTGTGAATCTCGGACTTGTGCCTGAAGCAGGTTCTAGTTACATCTTACCGAGATTATTAGGTTTCGCTCAAGCTTCTGAAATTATTTTACTGGGCGAGAAATTTTCGGCGCAACAAGCTAAAAATTATGGTTTAGTAAATAACGTATGCGAAGAAAATGAGCTTAATCAATTTGTTGAAGATACGGCAACCAAACTCGCAAATAAGCCAAGTCAAGCTTTACAGCTCAGCAAAAAGTTACTAAGAGATATGCCAATCGATGATCTATTAAATCGTATTGATCACGAGTCGACTATTTTTTCTCATTGTTTGCAAGGTGAAGAATTTAAAGAAGCTCTAAGCGCCTTTAAAGAAAAAAGAAAACCGAACTTTCATAAGCATGTCATTTGAAATATAACTTATGAAAAAGGCCAGCAATCAATATCTTTGCTGGCCTTTTTTGATTTTTTAATTCAGTACAATTAACTAATCTCAGTACGAATGTTATTCACCATATGTAAGAGACGTGGTGCAATATCTTCTTCAAGTTTTTCACGGTTCATAATAAAGCTTGGACCGCCACAGTTGAACACCAGTAAACCATGTTGTTCATGAATCAGTGGAACTGCAACTGAGTTCACATCTTTGTGCCATTCACCAATTGAAAAACAATATCCAAAATCTTGGTAGTCTTTAAAAGCTTTATCTAAATCACGATTAATCTTGATCCAGTCTTCTTTGTGCTTGCTACGAATCGTATCAAGTAAAAACTCTCTTTCATCTTCAGGCATTGCAGCTAAACATGCACGTCCCATCGAACTTAAATGAATGGGTAAATAAGTTCCGACCTGACGGCGCATGGTCATATTTCCTTTACCTTGTACCACGTCAAGATAAATCATATTGAGTCGATCACGTGTTGCCATTGCAACCGCAGCGCCAGCATAGTCTGCCAGATTTTTCATATATGGATGAGCAATAGAACGAATCGACACGTTAGAAAGCATCGAGTAACCAAAAGCAAGAACCCCAACGGAAAGTTGAAATTTGCTCGAGTTTGGTACTTGTTTGATATAACCCAAACGAGACAAAGTGTGCGTTAGACGAGTAATGGTTGGTTTAGGTAAACCCGTCATCTGAGCAAGCTCTTGGTTGCCCAAATGCTGATGTTTTGGGGTAAAACAACGTAATAGCTCTAAACCACGGGCTAATGCAGTAATAAATTGGCGATCATTTTCATCCTGCATGTCTTGAATCGGATGTAATAATTCATGTCTTAAAGGCGCTAATAATTTTTCTGTTTGCTCTGCATCTACTGCATCATTCATATCTATACCAATCCACATTTTGTTTCGCACTGCGAAAATTATAATCTATTTTTTCTATAAATAGCAAAAAAGCAAACGTCCTAGTCTGCATCTAAAATATAACTTGATTTAAACCATTCAAGCGAAAGGCTAAATATTTTATTTTCTAATTTTAACCCTTCGCTTTAAGGCCAGTTTACCCAATCACGCCTTTTTTCTTAAGCTCATCTAATTTTTCCAGAGAAACGATTCGACCTAAAACCACTTGTGTATGTTCACCCAACAGCGGAGGAGCTGTTTTGTACTCAACAGGTGTTCTTGAAAGTTTGATTGGCGAACCAATTACCTTCAATTTTTCACGTTGCGGGTGATTCATCTCGACCAACATTTCTCGGGCAATGACTTGTGGCTCTTGAAAAGCTTGTTCCAAATTATTGATTACACCTACCGGAACTTTAGCAGCATAAATAGCATCTACCCATTCACCTGCTGTTTTTGTTAAAAAGTGAGTTGATAAAATTTCGACAATTTCATCACGATGCTTGATTCGGTCTGCATTTCGCGCAAAACGTGCATCATTGGGTAAATCGGGTAAGCCAATACTTCTACAGAGCTGAATAAACTGAGTGTCATTTCCACATGCAATAATAAAATCACGGTCAGAAGCTTTGAATACTTGGTAAGGCACAATATTGGCGTGTGCATTGCCATAACGCTTAGGGATATTACCTGATGAAAGATAATTCATTCCCTGATTTGCCATAGTCGCAATTTGGACATCAAGCAAAGCCATGTCAATATATTGTCCTAAACCAGTGATATGGCGGTTAAGTAAAGCAGCTTGTATGGCAATCGTAGAATAAAGTCCTGTAGCTAAATCAGAAAAAGCCACCCCTACTTTTTGGGGGCCACCGCCCGGTAAATCATCACGCTCACCTGTGACTGACATGAGCCCGCCCATTCCCTGAATAATAAAGTCGTAACCAGGTTCTTCAGCTCTTGGGCCAGTTTGACCAAAACCTGTAATCGAGCAATACACCAATTTCGGGTTAATTGCAGATAAAGACTCGTAATCCAAACCGTATTTTTTCAAAGAACCCGCTTTATAGTTCTCAATGACCACATCTGTGTCTTGAATTAAAGCTTTAATCAATTCTTGACCATCTGGGCTGGCAATATCGATGGCAACCGATAGTTTATTGCGGTTTGTAGACTGATAATAAGCAGCCTCTTGAGTATCAAACCCAGAGTCATCTTTCATCCAAGGTGGTCCCCACGAACGAGTATCGTCACCTACTTTCGGTCTTTCAATTTTGATGACCTCTGCACCTAAATCGGCCAGTGTTTGTCCACACCAAGGCCCAGCCAACACCCGACTTAAGTCAAGCACCCGAATTCCATTTAAAGCACCCATCTTCAT
The DNA here is from genome assembly GCF_054823985.1 of Acinetobacter sp. GN11. Classification (NCBI taxonomy): domain Bacteria; kingdom Pseudomonadati; phylum Pseudomonadota; class Gammaproteobacteria; order Moraxellales; family Moraxellaceae; genus Acinetobacter; species Acinetobacter sp. GN11. Next base: position 18,350 of record NZ_JRVL01000135.1, read on the forward strand.
CCCACTCTATCTGGTGATTCATTTCCTATAGGAAAATTTATCCATTTAAAATTTCGCATAGCGATATATATTTTTAATATACACACCTCATTTTAAAAATCAAACTTTAATTTCCCACTAAAAATGATGAATTTTTATAAGAAAATATAGCTTAAATAAATCAATAAATTAGCTAAAGATAAATCAATAACAAAGTACCGCATTGCGAAATTAATTTTCAAAATATATTGTTTTGCATTCATCCTTTGATTACTATCGCTTCAAATATTGATGATTTTACGAACATCGAATTGATGTTCTTAGCATGTAGTAAAAGGATGAGACTATGATTCGAGATCAGGAAACCTTAAATCAACTTGTTGATATGATTCGACAATTTGTTGAAGGTGTCTTAATTCCTCATGAGAATGAAGTCGCTGAAACGGATGAGATTCCTCAAGATATTATTGAGCAAATGAAAACGCTGGGCTTATTTGGTTTAACCATTCCAGAAGAGTACGAAGGCCTTGGACTTACGATGGAAGAAGAGGTCTATGTGGCTTTTGAATTAGGGCGTACTTCTCCTGCTTTTCGCTCTCTTATTGGTACCAATAATGGCATTGGTTCAAGTGGTCTCATTATTGACGGTACCGAAACTCAAAAATCATTTTTCTTGCCACGTTTAGCTCGCGGTGAAGTAATCAGTTCTTTTTGCTTAACTGAACCAGATGCTGGTTCTGATGCTGCATCTTTAAAGACTAGTGCAGTAAAAAATGGCGACTTTTATATTTTAAATGGCACCAAACGGTTTATTACCAATGCCCCTCACGCTGGCGTATTTACAGTAATGGCACGCACAAGTTCTGATATTAAGGGTGCTGGTGGTATTTCTGCTTTTATTGTCGACAGCCAAACTCCGGGTATTTCTCTTGGCAAACGCGATAAAAAAATGGGGCAAAAAGGCGCTCACACTTGTGATGTGATTTTTGAAAATTGTCGTATTCCTGCTTCAGCACTCATTGGTGGAGTTGAAGGCGTTGGCTTTAAAACTGCCATGAAAGTGCTTGATAAGGGTCGATTACATATCGCGGCGTTAAGTGTTGGGGCCGCGACAAGAATGCTAGACGATTCTTTAAATTACGCCATCGAGCGTAAACAATTTGGGCAACCCATTGCCGAATTCCAACTTATTCAAGCCATGCTTGCTGACTCAAAAGCCGAGATTTATGCAGCCAGATGCATGGTTTTAGATGCTGCTCGTCTACGTGATGCAGGACAGAACGTCAGCACGGAAGCTTCCTGCGCAAAAATGTTTGCAACCGAAATGTGTGGTCGTGTCGCTGATCGCTGCGTACAAATTCACGGTGGCGCAGGTTACATCAGTGAATATGCCATTGAACGTTTTTATCGAGATGTTCGTCTGTTCCGCCTCTATGAAGGTACGACCCAAATTCAACAAATGATTATTGCCCGAAACATGATTCGCGCTGCGTCTTAATCAAATTTAGAGCACTTTAAAACGACTTGAAGTGCTTTCAATCAAATGTAGGTAATGGATTATGGCTACAAATTACAAAGAAAGTCTTTCACGTATACAACCTCATACATGGAAAATAGCTTTCATTTTCGCTTTTCTCGCACTATTGGTTGATGGTGCAGATTTGATGTTACTGTCTTATAGCTTAAATAGTATTAAAGCAGATTTTGGATTAAGTTCGGTACAAGCCGGCATGCTCGGTAGTTTTACTTTGGCTGGTATGGCTATTGGTGGAATTTTTGGTGGTTGGGCATGTGATAAGTTTGGTCGTGTCCGAATTGTTGTTATTTCTATTCTCATTTTTTCACTCTTAACTTGCGGACTTGGTTTTACTCAAAGCTTTCTTCAATTCGGTATTTTAAGATTTTTTGCCTCACTCGGTCTCGGTTCACTTTATATTGCCTGTAATACCCTCATGGCCGAGTATGTACCAACTCGTTTTCGCACAACCGTTCTTGGGACCTTACAAGCAGGATGGACTGTGGGATACATTGTTGCGACATTACTTGCAGGCTGGATTATTCCAGATCATGGCTGGCGTGTGCTGTTTTATGTTGCGATTATTCCAGTCATTATTGCTGTTTTAATGCATGTACTTGTGCCAGAACCTTTAGCTTGGCAACAGGCTCGACTACAGCAAACTAGCCTTACGCAAAATAATGAAAAAACATCAGCATTTAAGCTTATTTTTCAAGATAAACGAAACCGAAATATGTTTATCTTATGGGCTTTAACAGCGGGCTTCTTACAGTTTGGCTACTATGGCGTAAATAACTGGATGCCATCATATCTAGAAAGTGAATTGGGTATGAAGTTTAAAGAAATGACTGCCTATATGGTGGGTACATATACCGCGATGATTTTAGGTAAAGTTCTTGCCGGCATGATGGCAGACAAACTAGGACGTCGTTTTACCTATGCCTTTGGTGCAATCGGCACTGCTATTTTCTTACCACTTATTGTCTTTTATAACTCACCAAGCAATATTTTATATTTACTCATTACCTTCGGTTTCTTATACGGTATTCCTTACGGCGTAAATGCAACCTATATGACCGAAAGTTTTGCGACAGCCATCCGCGGTACAGCAATTGGCGGTGCTTATAATGTTGGTCGTCTTGGAGCAGCCCTTGCACCTGCCACAATTGGCTTCTTAGCGTCTGGTGGTTCTATTGGTTTAGGTTTTGTTGTAATGGGCGCTGCCTACCTGATTTGTGGTGTGATACCAGCCCTATTCATTAAAGAAAAATTATATGACCCTCAAAAGTCATAAAAAGATCTATCCACATAGGTCATATGCCTATCTGGTTGATGGTGCTAACGATCGAAACATGTGTTTTAAATCGTTAGCCGGAAATAAGGAATTTACTCCTCAAAGTTATTCCTTATTTCCACATATGGAGAGTTTATTACTCTTCATTTTAATTTTTTAGGTAAGCTTAGCTCTCAAGGGAGCTAAGCTTAAAAAGATGAAGATGTACTTGGTATTTTTAATCGCTTTAAAATAAAAAAACCCGCGTTAAAGCAGGTTCCCTCATTACTTAGAAAATCAACTTGCGTGCTTAAAACTATCAATCTGCTTAATCTCATAAGGCAAACCGACATAGTTTTCAGCCAATGTTGTTCTACCTGCAATTGACCCGAGCACATAACTTAGTTCGGCTTGTTTAATCTTATGATCAAACTCACTTTCAGTTTCAAAACGATGCAATAAATGAGTCATCCACCAAGAAAAACGCTCCGCTTTCCATACACGTTGTAGACATTTTTCAGAATATTGATCAATCCCTTGCTCGGAACCTTCAACATAATACTCAATAAGTGCGCTTGATAAATAAGCGATATCGGAAGCTGCGAGATTTAGGCCTTTTGCTCCTGTTGGTGGAACAATATGCGCAGCATCACCTGCTAAAAATAGTTTTCCGAAGCGCATTGGCTCAGTCACAAAACTACGTAACGGCGCAATACTTTTTTCAATAGAGGCTCCAGTTACTAGCTTTTCACGGCTTTCAGGATCTAGGCGGTTTTTTAACTCATCCCAAAACTTTTCATCCGACCAGTCTTCTACGTGATCTGTTAAAGGGACTTGTAAATAATAACGGCTACGCGTTTCAGAACGCATACTGCATAAAGCAAATCCACGTTCTGATTGTACGTAAATCAATTCATCGGCTACAGGTGGAACATCTGCCAACACACCTAACCAGCCAAATGGATAAACTTTTTCAAAGGTTTTCATTTTATCTTCTGGCACGCTAGCACGGCAAACGCCATGGTAGCCATCACAACCTGCAATGAAGTCACACTCAATTTGAAAAGCTTTACCTTGGTGCTCAAACTCAACTTTTGGTGCAGTGTAGAAATCTTTAACCTGTACATTCTGAGCTTCATAAAATGAAGTCAGCTTCTCTGCTTCACGCGCAGTCATCAGGTCTTTAGTCACTTCGGTCTGACCATATACGGTCACTTGTTTTCCACCTGTTAGTGCCGCCAAATCAACCCGATGTTTTACACCATTGGTTAAGATTTCAATGCCTGAATGCGGCAATCCTTTGTCTTTTAAATTTTGGTCAACGCCTGCTTGTTTAAGTAAGTCGACCGAAACTTGTTCTAAAATTCCTGCACGAATCCGTGAAGCCACATATTCAGCACTACGTTGCTCAACAATAATATGATCGATTCCAGCTTTATATAGAAGTTGCCCAAGCAATAATCCTGCTGGTCCAGAACCAATAATTGCAACCTGTGTCTTTAAAATATCCATAACTTCATCCTTGTTTCATCCTGACTTTTAAATTACTGGCTTTAAGTTTTGTGCACTATGTATCCAAGACGAAAATAACCGTTTATCATTTAGTTTGTCCGAATAGCGGACAGAAACAACCAAAATAACAGGAATGAAAGGATGCCTTCTCTCGATGCTTTTTTAGAGCACCCAAACTCGCATGAGAAAATTCGTCAAGAAGACTACATTGCAGGATTAGCAAAAGGCTTAGCTTTACTGGAAGCTTTTGGAACAGATCGGCAACGGCTCAATGTGACTCAAGTGGCTGAACGAACAGGTATTAGTCGTACAGCGGCAAGGCGTTATCTAAAAACTTTAAAATACTTAGGCTATTTAGAAACAGATGAACATTACTTTTGGCTCACCCATCGCGTGCTGCGCTTTTCGAGTTCTTATTTAAGCTCTGCGCATTTACCTAAAGTTGCTCAATCATTTTTAAATCTTTTGTGTGCGCAGACGTCTCTCACTTTTTCGATTGTAGTGCTGGACGATAATGAAGTCGTACCGATTGCCCGTAGTTATTTACCGCAGCAAGATAATTTACGCGTAAGCCCTTACGGCATGCATTTAGGAAATCGACTCCCTGCCCATGCAACTTCCACAGGTAAAGTATTGCTGGCAGCACTGCCCGAAGAAGCTCAGCATGCATGGGTAAAGACTTATGGTTTAAAACGCTTAACCCCATTTACCATTGTAGATGAGTCAAAGTTTTTTGAAGTGCTTAAGGGCATTTCGTTATCGGATTATTGTCTTTCCAAAGAAGAACATGAGCTTGGTGTGATCGCGATAGCAGTGCCTGTATTTAATGCTCAAGGTCAAGCTATAGCAGCGCTTAATTGTATGTCTCAAACCAACCGTGTACAAGAAGATTATTTGGTTCAGCAAATTTTGCCATTGCTACGCAACACGGCAAATGAACTCAGAAATGTGATTTAAATAGACTTAGAAACTCTTGTTATCAATTAGAGTTACAAGAGTTTCAGCTCATGATTTTAAACGGCGAATTCTTTAACTCGCTGGTTTGCCAGATCTAAAGCATTGCTGCGATAAGCTTGCATGTCTAAGCCTTCTGCATAGATAAAATCGACGTCATGAATGCCCATTAGTCCTAAAACCGCTTTGAGATAAGGCGTGACTGCCTCAGTGTCTTGACCAACATGAATACCGCCCCGACTACTTACCACCACCGCTTTTACGCCTTCAACCAAACCTTGAGGATAGGTTTCGGTATAGCGGAATGTTTGTCTTGCGCGTGCCACCAAATCGAACCAGTTTTTAAGTTGAGTCGGTACATTTAAGTTATACATGGGTGCGCCAATAACCAATAAATCAGCACTTTTTAATTCAGCAATTAATTCATCAGACAAAGCAACGATCTGCTGAATGTCTTGATTTATATTTTCAGCACCACGAAGCGCTTGGAAAATTTCCAAATCTAATACAGGCAGGTTTATTTCCGCTAAATTGCGTATGGTAATGTCATCTTGCAAACCTTGGTCTTTTCGATGTTCAAGCATGACATCAATCAGGCGATTAGTTTGTGAACCCTCACCCATAATGCTGGATTTTAATACCAATATTTTAGCCATGACCATCTCCACGTTTTTGATGAAATCATATTAACTCCACAATAAATTCAACAGTGGTGATATTATTTCTTTATATTGGTTCCTTTCAGGCAACAATCATGCAACAAGAGCTAAGTGCAATTTCTATATTTGTGACTGTGGTTGAAGCTGGAAGTTTTGTAAAAGCTGCCGAGCAATTGCATTTAACCCGCTCAGCCATTAGTAAAAATATTGCTCGCCTTGAAGATCAGCTTGGTGTTGCTTTATTTAAAAGAACAACGCGAACACTCAGCATGACTGATGAAGGCGCTTTGTTTTATGAACATAGTCGCCGAGCGTTAAGTGAAATACAAAATGCAGCGGCTTTATTAGACCAAGGGAAAATTAATGCAACAGGCCGTTTACGAATGTCTGTGCCAGTACTTTTCGGTCAACTCTTTGCTGCCCCGCTCATGGTTAAATTTGCTCAACAGCATTCGGACTTACAGCTAGAAATTTCATTTAATGATCGAACTGTAGACTTAGTCGAAGAAGGTTTTGATTTATGCATCCGAATCGGAACGTTACCTGACACCACTCAGTTGGTTGCCAAACCGATTGGTCAGCATCGAATGCTACTTTGTTCCTCACCTGACTATTTAAATAAAGCAGGTCCCCTAGAACATATTGAAGACTTAGACCACCACGCCACAATTGCCGATCCGCATTTTGGTCAAATAAAAAAATGGCAACTTCAACAGGAAAATAGCGAGCCTTTATTTTTTAAACCCAAAACAAAACTTCTTTTAAATGACTTGCAAGCCATTAAAAATGCAGCACTTGCTGGAGCTGGTATCGCTTGGCTGCCCGACTGGCTTATTCAAAATGAATTACAGGATGGTAAGCTGGTTCAAGTGCTAGAAACCATGTCGAGCATAGGTTTTCCGATTCATTTGGTATGGCCTACGCTGCCTTTTATGCCACTTAAAACCCGTCTTGCAATTGATTATTTGGCACAGCATTTACCACCTGAGCTGAACAAATAAGTTTAAAGTAAATAAGGCCTTGTCCATTTCATCAAGGTTTTTTTTTAATACACGAAGCCAAAGTTTATTCTTATATTCAAACGCGTTGACCTTCTATTTAGCATTAAGAAAATAATCCAGCACCTTTTCCCGATCGACTGCCCCATCTGAGCTTAAAAGCTGAAAGATTGTGCCTTCAATCATATATAAAAATAGTTTTGCATCATGAAAAGTTGCATCGGTTTTTAGTTTTATAAGTTGGCTGTAGATCTCATTCATTAACCATGTACTATATCTCACCGCGATTTGATAGGCTTTTGGATAGCTCAGTTTCGTTTCAAAAATAGCTTTAAATAATAGGTAGTACATCCCGTCTACATCGGTGTGTAAAAGATAAAGTTTCTTAAGTTTATCAGTCACGCTTGTACCTTGGTGAGACTCAGCAATTGAAACCACTTTTTCTTTTAATCGTTCTTTCTGCACAGTCAAACAGATTTCAATAAAACGCTCTTTCGAGTGAAAGTAGTTATAAAAA